>NZ_JBOHKS010000277.1:0-57439 GCF_050729195.1 Hypericibacter sp. | reverse complement strand
AGATCTGAGGTCCCGTCATGCTGTTCAGCAAGATCGCCGTCCTGGGCCTGGGCAAGGTCGGAACCCTCGCGGCGACCTTGCTGCATGAGAGCGGGTTCAAGGTCGTGGCCTTCGACGCGAGGGCGCCGCGCGACGCCCTGCCCTTCCTGACCGAGACCGCCGATCTGAAGTCGCCTGCCGAGCTCGGCAAGGCGCTCGGTTCTGCCGAAGCGGTGCTGTCCTGCCTGCCCTATCACCTCAATGCCGAGGTGGCGCGCATCGCCCATGAGCGCGGCCTGCATTATTTCGATCTGACCGAGGATGTGCCCACGACCAAGGCCATCATCGGGATGAGCGGCAGCACGAAGGGGTTGATGGCGCCGCAATGCGGGTTGGCGCCGGGCTTCGTCGGCATCGTCGGCGCCGATCTCGCGCGGCAGTTCGATCATTGCCGCTCGATCCGGATGCGGGTGGGCGCCCTGCCGCGCAACCCGACCGGCCTCATGGGCTACGCCTTCAACTGGTCGCCGGAAGGCGTGGTCAACGAATATCTCAATGACTGCGAGGTCATCGAGGAGGGCCAGAAGAAGCTGGTCTCGCCGATGGAATGGATCGAAACGCTCTATATCGACGGCGTCCGGCTCGAGGCCTTCACCACCTCGGGCGGTCTCGGCACCATGTGCGACACCTATCTCGGGAAGGTCGACAATATAGACTACAAGACCATCCGCTATCCGGGCCATGTTGCGCTGATGAATTTCTTCTTCCACGAACTCCTGATGCGCGAACGTCGCGAGCTGGCGGGCCAGATCCTCACTTACGCCAAGCCGCCGGTCGATGACGACATCGTCTATGTCCATGTCTCGGCGGAAGGCACGATCGACGGCGCGCTGCGGCGCAAGGAGTTCGTGCGCTCCTACACGCCGATCGAGGTCGGCGGCGCGCGGCGCACCGCGATCTCCTGGACCACCTCGGCCTCGGTCGTGTCGGTGATCGAGATGGTCCGCGACGGCGCCTTGCCGCCCAAGGGCTTCCTGCACCAGGAAGACATCCCGCTGGCGCCCTATCTCAAGACGACGACCGGCAAGCTCTTCCTCGGCGGGACGAAGTAGGGACTCCTCTGTCATCGCCGGACTTGATCCGGCGATCCAGGGCCGACGAAGACTGGATTGCCGGATCAAGTCCTGCAATGACAGGAACAGAGCGGGGAGGCTCTCATTCTCAAATCTGCGATTGCGGATAGCCCGCCGGGTAGCCGGTGATCAGCCGCAGGTGATTGACCAGGGCGAGCGACACCTCGCCGGTCACGGGGAGCCCGTAATCCTGCTGATAGCGGCGGATGGCGGCGCGGGTGCGCGGACCCAGCTTCCCGTCGGCGATGCCGGGGCGATAGCCCTTGGCCTGCAACGCCTGCTGCACCGAGGTCGTGTAGATAAAAAGCAGGTCGGGGCTGATCGGTACCGAGGCCAGATCGCTGCCGGCGCCGCCGTTGTCGTAACCGTAGGCCGGGTCATAGGCCGGAGCGGGCTGCTGTTGGGTCGCGACCGGCGCCGCGCCGCTTCCGAGGCTCGCCAGCATGCGGGCGCTGCGCACCGGCGGGTTGGTATATTGCAGATGGCTCAGCAGCGCCGCACTCGGCTGGCCATCGACCGGCAGATTCGCATCCTTCTGATAATCGGCGATCGCCTGCTGCGTCTGCCAGCCGACGACGCCGTCGGCAGTGCCGGGATCATAGCCGTGAATGGCGAGCTGCCATTGCAGATCGGAAATCTGCGTGGGGGTCAGCGACCCATCCGGCTGAGTGTCGGCTCCGGGCGGGACCACGTTGCCGCCGGCATCGGTCTCGTTCGACGCGACCGCCTGGCTCGGATGCCAGGCCCGGGCCAATTGCTGCGCTTCCGCGATCTGCGACGGTTCCATGCGCTTCGCCAGGTCGTCGCGCGCCCGAGCCGCATCCTGCTGCCCCCCGGCGGCCGCGAGATTGAACCACTGATGCGCCAGGACATAGTCCTGCGGCACCGCCTGGCCGTCGCGATACATCGCACCCACGAGGGCCTGGGCGCGCGCATCGCCCTGCTCGGCCAGCGGCGCCAGTTCCTGCATCGCGGCGGCGTAGTCGCGATTCTGGTAGGCCGTCATTCCATCGTAGAAATCGGCGCGCGCGGCGGCGCCGAAGCCGAGGCTGGCGAGAGAGACGCCTGCGGCGAACAGCACCGCGAAGCGCCGGCGGCGCATCGACGCCGCCCGTTTTTCTCGGGTCATGATTCCTCCTGGACGCAAGATCGATTCGTGATCGACGAGACGCGAGGTCAGCTGGCGACGCGCCAGCTGCCATCGGGCTCGCGGCAAGCGGTGCCATGGGCGCTCTCGGGCCGGCCATTCACGACGATCGTGGTCTGATATTCGCGGCAATACTGACCGGAGGGCGCCTGATAGGTGTTCTGCGGCACGGTGTAGCCGGAGTTGCCATTGTTCGGATTCTGCCAGTTCGAATACTGGCCGTCCGGATAGCGCTCGAGCGCGGTCTGCTCGGCGCGATAGGCCGATTGCTGGTCGGCCTGGTCGAGGCCGCGGCCGATCTGATTACCGATGAAGCCGCCGATCACCACGCCCGCCGCGGTCGCGACGAGCTGCCCCGTGCCATGGCCGATATTCGAGCCGGCCCAGCCGCCCAGCGCGGCACCGCCGAGCGTGCCCAGCGTCTCTTTCGAGCCGAGACCCGTGCCGCCATAGCCACCATTGGCGCAGGCGCCCAGCGTCGAGGCGAGCAGAATGACGGCGGTGATTTTCTTGAGGTTCATGTTCGGCTCCATCTCCATCGGGTGACAGGGAGCTGCCTGTGCCTCTGACGAACTCGATTCGCACTGCAGCTTGGCGCTCACTCTGCCCAAGCCAGACTGAACCCACTCTGATGGCGCCGTTCATCTGCCGTTCAGGTTGGAGACGCCTCCGCGAGCCATGCGACGGCTCACAGAATTCGTCTATTTTTCAAATAGTTATCAGAAATCCGGGGCTGCGGGGCCGCGTGCCTTCGGCTTCAGGCGGCGTCGGCCGCCGGCAAGGTGAGGGTGGCGCGCAGGCCCCCGGTCGGGGAATCGCCGAGCTCGACCGAGCCGCCATAGAGCTCGGCGATCTCCCGCACGATGGCCAGCCCATGGCCGCTGCCGGGCACGCTCTCGTCGAGCCGGTTGCCGCGCTGGAAGACCTGATCGCGCTGGGCCGCGAGGAGGCCCGACCCGTCATCGTCGACGATGAGATGGATGCGGCTTCCCTCGCGCCGGCCCGCGATGGAGACCTGGCTCTTCGCCCATTTGCAGGCATTGTCCGCGAGATTGCCCAGCATCTCTTCGAGATCCTGCCGCTCGCCGCGGAACGCCAGGCCCGCCGGCAATTTTGTCTCGATGCGGATCCGCCGATCGACATGGATGCGCTCGAGCGTTCGCCGCAGATCCTCGGCGACCGCGTCGGCCTCGGTGCGCACGCCGAGCACGCGGGCCGCGGCGGCCGTGCGCGCACGGGCCAGATAGTGATCGATCTGCTGGCGCATCGACGCGGTCTGCCGCCTGACCGTCTCGGCCAGCGGCCCTTCGGCGGCGTTGGATTCGTTGGTGAGCACCGAGAGCGGCGTCTTCAGCGCATGGGCAAGATTGCTCACTTGCGTGCGCGCGCGCTCCAGCACGGCGGCATTATGCTCGATCAGCACGTTGAGCTCGTTGGAGAGCGGCGCGATCTCGAGCGGGAACTCGCCCTCGAGCCGCTGGGCACGACCGGTGCGCACGGCGATGATGGCCCGGCGGATCCGGCGCAGCGGCTGCAGGCCGAACCGGATCTGGATCAGAAGGGCGACGATCAAGCCCAACCCCAGCAGGCCCAGCGACCAGATCAGCGTGGTATTGAAGCTGCGCACCGCCGCGTCGATCTCGCCGGTCTCGCCGGCGACGCCGAACCGCAGGCGATGGGTCGAGCCCGGCAGCGTGATCTCGCGCTCGACCAGACGCAGCGGCTGATTATCGGGGCCGATCACATCGTGACGATAAGCCTCGGTGGTCGCGGTCTTGTCGCTCAGCGGCAGATCCTGATCCCAGAGCGAGCGCGAGCGTAGCAGCACCTTGCCGTTCTCGGCGATCTCCCAATACCAGCCGGAATAGGACTGGTCGAAGCGGGGCTCGCCCACGCTGCGCGTCAGTTGTGGCTGGCCCTCGGGCGTCAGTTCGGCGACAGCCACCAGGCTTTCGAGCAGCACCACGAGCCGGGCATCGAAGCTGTTCTCGACCGTGTCCTCGAACAGGCGCGACAGCGTGAAGCCGCCCGCCAGCAGGGCCACCGCGATCCAGACGCCGGCGCCGACGATCAGGCGCAGCGCCAGCGAGCGCGCGGCCATCTATTCGTCCTTGCCGGGCGGCGCCAGGCGGTAGCCGAGGCCTCGCACCGTGGCGATGTAATTGGCGCCGAGCTTCTTGCGCAGGCGGCCGACGAAGACCTCGATCGTGTTCGATTCGCGGTCGAAATCCTGGTCATAGATATGCTCGGTCAGCTCGGTGCGCGAGACGATCTTGCCCTGGTGATGCATCAGATAATCGAGCAACCGGAATTCCTGCGCCGTCAGCTTGATCGGCACCCCATCGACCGTGACGCGGCCGCTGCTGGAGTTGATGCGCAAGCCCGCGCATTCGAGCTCGGCCGAGGCATGACCCGCGGCCCGGCGAATGAGCGCGCGCAGTCGGGCCAGCACCTCCTCCATCTGGAAGGGCTTGGTCACGTAATCGTCGGCGCCGGCATCGAAGCCCGCGACCTTCTCGCTCCAGCGATCGCGCGCGGTCAGGATCAGCACCGGCATGGTGCGGCCCGCGCGCCGCCAGCGGGTCAGCACCGTGACGCCATCGACCACCGGCAGCCCCAGATCGAGCACCACCGCGTCATAGGGTTCGGTGTCGCCGAGGAAATGGCCTTCCTCGCCGTCCTTCGCCAGGTCGACCGTGTAGCTCGCTTCCGACAAGGCCGCCTTCAGCTGCCGGGCCAGATCGGGATCATCTTCGACGACGAGGATTCGCAAAGTTTCAACTCACCTGATGCGACGGATCAGCCGCCGCCTTGAACATCGATAATCTGGCCGCTTTTGCCATCGACGCCGATATCCAGCGCCTGTCCGTCCTGGGTCAGGAGCCGGACCCGATAGACCCAGTGACCGCCGAGATCGAGCAGCTGGGTGTCGAGAACCTGGCCTTTATATTTCTGGCGCACGGTTTTGAGGATGGCGCCCAGCGGCTTCACTTCGCCCGACTCGACCGCGGCCCGCGCCCGGTCCTGATCGCTGTCGGCAAAGGCGGGTGCGGCGCTGAAGAGCGTCAGCGCCAGGAGACAGGCCAGACCCATGCGAAGAAAATACCGGCGCATGATGGTGGATTTACTCCCGGGAAGCTGAACCGGACATGAACGGGTCGCCCAGGCCGCGTTCAACTGGCGCGAGGCAGAATGCTCATCACTAAGGATCGCAGAACCACGGAAAGGAAACCAGTCATGCGTACCTTCCTGATGATCGCCGGCCTTGCCGGCATTCTCGCTTCGAGCAGCACGGCCTTCGCCGCCGGGGGTCCCGGCAACAGCGACCATACCGGCAACGATCAGAATCGAATCGTGATCGCCAACGATGATCGCTCCGACGATTGGGGCCGCCAGAACAACCTGCCCTGGAACAATCCCCAGGGGTCCGGCGGCAATGGCTATGGCTATAATTCGGGCTGGCAGGATTCGGGCCATAATCAGCCCAGCTGGGGCTATGGCCACCAGCAGCATCAGCCGCTGCCCCGGCAGGTCATCCGCGCCCGGCTTCAGCATCAGCAGTTCCGCGATCTGAACAACTGGCGCTTCAAGGATGGCTATTACCGCGTCAGCGCGGAAGACCGTTATGGCCACGACGTCAAGCTGACGGTCGATGCCTATACCGGCCAGATCGTCAAAGTGCGCCGCGACTGATCGGTGGCCACGAATGGCGACAAAAGGGGGCGGCCCTCAATCGAGGGCCGCCCCTCTTCTTATGTGGAGAAACAGGACTTTAATCTGCCGTGCCCTGTTTGTAGCATCGGAGACAGTGTGGGACGCCGCGGCGATCGGCATGGGGATGCCGGCGCCACGGCATGAGATGGGGAGTGTCCGATGCGTCATCCGCGGCGGGCGCGCAATATCGCGCTTGGATTCTTCATCTTCGGCCTCATCGCGACTCCCGGCGTGTTCCTGATCCAGGACGGCTCGATCCCCACCGCATGGCACACGGCACTCTTCATCGCCGGCATCATGTCGCTCTTGTTCGGCGGTGTCCTGGCGCTCCAGCAGCATTTCGAGGCGCGCGCGCATGAAAGGCTGCTGCGCGGCGAAGGCGTCATCGCCCGCTGGCGGATCGATCCGCTCGCCTGGCAGGCCTTTCTCGGGCTCAATCGACAGGCCAGCGCAGAAAAGGGAGCGCTGCTCAATCAGCTGACGCTGATGAAGGAAGCGCCGCCCGGGGGCATCGAAATCATCGTCGCCAGGGACGGTGTCCTGGTGGGTGGCGATTTCATGCATGTGCCGTTCCGCGGCACACCCCGCGTGGAAAGCGTCTTCCGCCTCCGCAACGACCAGTCGGCCTGCATCGAGCTCAACCTCTATTACCCCAGCGCGAGATACAGCCCGACCCGACTGGCGCTCCGCTACCCTATTCCGGTCCGCGCCGAGGATCTCGCCGCGAAACTCGTGGCGCATTACCAAGCCTCGGAGCTGGCGACGCGCGGGAAGCCGGGGATCGCCTTTCGAAAACCGAAGCTCTTCCGGAATATCTCGTCGATCATCGTCCTCCTCTGCGCCGCCTCGTTCGCGGGCGGGCTGCTGCTCAAGGAAAATCACGAGCTGGGCGATCTGCCCCTCTTCATGGCCGTGGTCGGCGCGGTCGCTGGCATCGGCGCTGCCATTCTGTTGCTGATCGTGCAGATCAAGATCATGGTGGATCGGAAAGCGGACGGATGACACCGCCCGCACCCTCGAGAACGGAAGCTGCAGGTGTGGATTTCGATTACGTCGTGATTGGCGCCGGCTCGGCGGGATGCGCGGTCGCCGGCCGCCTCTCGGAAGACGGTCGTGCCCGCGTCCTGCTGCTCGAGGCCGGCGGATCCGACCGCCGGCTGCCGATCCTGATGCCGGCCGCAACCTATCTCCTTGCGATCGGCAATCCTCGCTATGACTGGCGCTACAAGGCCGCCGCCGACCCGACGCGCAATGATCGCCGGGACTTCATGCCGCGCGGCAAGGTGCTGGGCGGCACCAGCTCGATCAACGGCATGTGCTATGTCCGCGGACAACCCGAGGATTTCGACGTCTGGGCACAGATGGGATGCCACGGCTGGGATTTCGCGAGCGTCCTGCCTTATTACAAGCGGGCGGAAGACAACGAGAACGGCGCCGACGAGTATCATGGAGCCGGCGGACCGCTCTCGGTGTCGAACATCCGCAGCGCGCATCCGCTGTCAGAGATCTTCCTTCAATCTTGCGTGAATAGCGGCCTGCCGCGGAAAACCGACATCAACCGTCCGCCCCAGGACGGCATCGGCTTTCTGCAGGCGACGCAACGCGGCGGTTGGCGCTGCAGCGCGGCGCGCGCCTATCTCTGGCCTGCGCGACGGCGGTCCAATCTGCGGGTCGCCACCCACGCCCATGTCGAGCGCATCACCTTCACCGGCAAGCGCGCGACGGGCGTCGAGTATGTCGTGGCGGGCCGGAAGCTGACGGCCAAGGCGTCGCGCGCGGTGGTGCTTTGTGCGGGTGCCCTCGCCTCGCCCCAGATCCTGATGCTCTCGGGCATCGGACCCGAAGCGCATCTGCGCACGAAAGGAATTCCTGTCCTCCAGGATCTGCCGGGCGTCGGAGAAAACTTTCACGACCATCCCGGAACCTCGCATACGGTCTGGACCCGGGGCAAAACCTACAATGTGCAGCGCGGATTCTTTCAATCCATGCTCTATGGCGCGCAGTGGCTGCTGGCCGGCCGAGGGCCGGGATCGACGCCCGATGCCCATGTGATCGGCTTCACCCGCTCGCGAGCAGAGCTCAATCGTTGCGACGTCCAGTTTCATTTCACGCCCGCCGGTTACGATCTGACGGAGAACGGGCCGATCCTGTTCGACCGCCCGGCGGCCACCGGCTTGATCAACATCCACCGTCCGCGCTCGCGCGGCTGGATCCGGCTCAAATCGGCCGATCCCTTCGAGCAGCCCGAAATCCAGCCCAACCTGCTGGGCGACGAGGGCGATCGGGAAACCTTGATTCGCGGCCACCGCCTCATGCGTCGCATCTGCGAGACCGATCCGATGGCGCGCCAGGTGATCGGCGAGTTCAAGCCCGGCAGCGACGTGCAGACCGACGATGAATGGCGCGCCTTCGTGCGCGAGACGGCGATGGGTTTCTACCATCCGGCGGGAAGCTGCAAGATGGGCTCGGATCGCATGGCGGTGGTCGACGAAAGGTTGAAGCTGAGGGGCGTCGAAGGGCTCTATGTCGCCGATGCCTCCATCATGCCCATCGTGGTCAGCGGCAATCTGAATGCGACCTGTATCATGATCGGCGAGAAATGCGCCGATATGCTCAAGCAGGCTTCGTGACGGCCGGCTCGGCCTCAGGCCCGCCTGGTTCCACCGATCAGGACCCAGCTCAAGCCCCGCCCGACGGCGAGGATGAAGGCGCCGGCGATGGCCACGGCCAGGCCGGTAATCCAGGGGCTCGAGCCTGAGCGATCGGCGACCAGCACATAGCCCGCATAGCCGCCACCGATCAGCAGGAACAGCCCGCCGATACAGTCGCCGCCAAGACGAAGCCATTTGGCGAGATCATTGATCATGGCGTTCCCTTCCATTCGCGAGGCCGCGGGAGAAGACCCTCCGGCGACGTTGCAGTCTCATGCGGATTCTTCGATGGAGGATCGCCCGCCACCGCTGCGACGACGGCGGGAGAAACCCACCATGCGCTCCGCATCCTCGTCCCAGAGCGAGAGCCAGACCGAGCGCAAGCCCGCCCAGAGCGTCAGCTGCGCCCGGGCGCGCAACGCCGGAATGGCCTCGTAGCAGGCCTGAAGGCGATAGTTCGGCACGCGCGGCGCCAGGTGATGGATATGGTGGAAACCGATATTGCCGGTGAACCACTGCAGGATCCGCGGCAGCCGCAGGCAGGAGGAGCCATCGAGCGAGGCCGAGGAGAAGCTCCACGCCTCCTGCCGGGCCCAATGCGAATTGTCGAAACGGTGCTGGAGGGCGAAGAGCCAGACGCCGATGATCGAAGCCACGACGATGATGAAGGCCTGCACCACCAGCACCTGCCAGAAGCCGAGCAGGAGTCCGAGCCCGACCAGGGCGCCGACGAGAATGGCGTTGGTGACATGGACCGAGCGCCGCTCGCGCTTCCATTCCTTCGGCGTGTCGAAGGGCACGCGATAGAGCAGCACGAAGACCAGCGGCGGCAGGATGATATGGGCGATGAGCGGGTGGCGCATGGTCCGGTAGACGAACCGCTCGCGCCAGGGCAGCGCCTGGTATTCCTTGACCGTCAGGCAGGTCGAGTAGATGTCGGCACCGGATTGGCGGCGGTCGAGATTGTTCCAGGTGCCGTGATGGCCCGCGTGATGCCGGCGCCAATTGGCATAGGGCGTCAGGGTCAGCAACCCGCAGACCGTGCCGACGATATTGTTCGTGGCGCGCGAGGCGAAGAGCGAACCATGGCCGCAGTCATGCTGCAGGATGAAGATCCGCACCAGCAGCGCACCGGTCGGAATGGCGAGCAGCAGCGCCAGCGGGACCGAGATATGGATGAGCTCGAACATCGCGGCCCAGGCAACCAGATAGAGACCGATCGAGCTGACCAGTTGCCAGATGCTGCGGGCCGGAAGCGGTGATTCGAAGCTGGCGATGGCGGAGCGCAGCGAAGCGCTGGCGGTCGCGCCGTGGTTCCGAGTCGACGGATTCATGTCCAAGGGAGGCGATGCCTCAGGCAAGGGAACCGGCGGGATCAACATGCTGTCGAAGAAAAGCGAACAAGAGCATGTCCCGCCTTCGGGAGAACGCAAAGCCCGGCACGCCAATGAGGGGCACGGCGGAGCGAGAACCCACGGAACCGGCCGGCTCAGCCGGCGAGCGCCTGCGGAGCCGCGGGAACGGCGTTGATGACGACGAGGCCGGCGGTGTTCTGCTCGGCGAGCCGCGCCTGCTGCAACCGCGCGGCCTCGGCTTCGCTCAGGCTCCAGGCCAGCAGCGTGACCTCGAAGCCCACCATCTTGTGCTTCAAGAGCCATTCGGTGAGAAGCGTATGCTCGTCGGCGCGCTTCACGGTCGTGCGTTTGCCTGGCAGCTTCTCGAGCTCCGGCGGGGCACGGCCCTTCCAGACATAGACGAAGACTTCACCGGTGGGCTGATGCGTGATCTCGCCCAGCGACATCTCTCCCCAGGTGCCCGCCGCCTGCCGCGCGGCCTCGTCGTTCAACCGCAGCGCGCGCAGCTTGTCGATCTTGCTGCGCTGACCGACTTCGACCGGGGTGGTCGTTCTTCCCGAGCGTGAATTGCGACTCATGTTTCTGCTCCGTCATCGAGGCGGCAAAGGGCCCCGGTCATCGAAGCCGGCGGACCGCCGGCGGGCGCGGTAGCGAGAAACGGTTCCATTCGAGACCCATGACGGGCCGTCGCGAAGAGCCGGCAGGCAGATGAGACCCATGCAAGCCCGCCAGGCATCGATGGCGCCGAAACGCGCGAACAGGCTGCAAGGGCCATCATCCGCTGGGATGATGCCGAAGCGTTCGGCGCATTGGAGAGGACACGTTGCCGTCCGATATTCCTGACCTTCGCACCAGGATCTCCACCTTGGCGAAGGTCAATCAAGTCGGGTTGTCGGTCGGCTGCGGAGCGGACAGAGGGGCACCAGGCCCCAGAGCGGCGCTTGCTGGAGAATAAATGGGCTAAAGACGCCCGGAGTTCAATGGGCTTTATGCGACAACGCCGTCGCTGGACCTGCGACAGGCGGCTCGAACCCAGCCCGCCGCGATGCCACCGCCACCTGTTTTGACGGCGTTATTTGCGTTTGGGTGACGGAAAGCTTGTCAGTTTGGGCTGAATCGAGACCAGCGTCGAGCTCGTCGCCGACGCCTTGGTCTTCTGCTGCTTCGGCTTCTTGGCTTCGCGATTCCCGCGTTGCTGACCTTTGGCCATCAAGAGTCTCCTTCGTGAGGATGCCGGGGCTCGGAATGGCCCCTGCGCATCGGGTGAAAACGGGCGACGAGGCAACGATCGACGGCATCCTCAACCGGGCCGCGAGGCCGCGGATCGTCCAAAGCACGGACGGCCGTCGTCGAGATTCGCGGGTTCCTAGAAATCGGAAGCGGCCAGCGAGAGGAAATCGGCATGCCGGCGCGAATAGAGCGCGCTCGCGACATGGTGGATCCTATCGCAATTCACGTCGAAAGCCGCGAGATAACTGCGCTCGTCGTCGCTCGCGTCCGGCTTGAGCCGGCGCAGGGCGGATTCATCCACGAAGCACAGGATCTCGAGCGACCGGTCATGCCCCCAGAAGCGAACGCCGCGTCTCGTCGCATCGAAACTGCGACTTCTGTTGGGGAAGCTCAGCGTCATCGCTGGAGCATAGGCTCATTTGCCCACCCTGTCCGATTTAATTGGGTAAGCAGTTGCGACGCACGGCTCGACTCGGGGGGCCGACGGGGAGGCGAGCGATGATTGGTCATCGCTCGCGAAGCTGCCTATGCTTCCTCGACGCGGGGAAAAAGCCCGTGCCGTCAGCCAAGAGTGAGGATGCAATGGTCGATCAACCGACGGAACTCGACACGCATCGCGGCATGGCGGCCCAGAAGGCCACCGAGCTGCGCCGCCTGCGAATGGAGGTCGAGAAGGATCACTCAGACCTTCTGGCGCGCCGCGAGGAGCTGGAGAAATATCTGGCGGCGGCCTCGGCCGAGACCTGGGGCGAAGCCGTCGAGAAGACGCGCTATCTGCTGAGCCTGTTCGCCGAGACTCCGGCCTGCCAGGATCCGCGCCGCCAGCAACTCATCAAATCACTGCTGGCCGATTTCGAACGGCTCCTGGCTGCGAACGCCAACGACAAGGGCAAGCCGATCTGATTCCGGCGGCTCGCCGCTCCATGGCGAAGGCTTATCGTCCCTTCCAGACCGGCGCGCGCTTCTCCGCGAACGCGATCGCGCCTTCGCGCTGGTCCTCGCTCGAATAGAGGATGTCGACCGTGCGGAAGCGGCGCTCATTGATGCGCCGGAGCGCCTCGGTGAATTGCATGCCCTCGGTCTCGCGCACGACCTCCTTGATCGCCGCGAACACCAGAGTCGGGCCCTCGGCCAGCATCTTCGCCAGCGCCCGCGCGCGAGTCATGAGCTCGCCGGCGGGAACGACCTCATTGACGAGGCCGCGCATCCGCGCCTCGTCACTTTCCATCCATCGCCCGGTCAGCAGCAGATCCATCGCCACGTGATAGGGAATGCGGCGCGGCAGCTTGATCGTCGCCGCATCGGCCAGCGTGCCGGCCTTGATCTCGGGCAGCGCGAAGCGGGCATGCTCGGCAGCGATGATCATGTCGGCCGAGAGCGCCAGCTCGAATCCGCCGCCGACCGCCATGCCGTTCACCGCCGCGATGATCGGCTTGTTGAGATTGGGCAATTCCTGGATGCCGCCGAATCCACCCTCGCCATAGTCGGAGACGGGCCCTTCGCCCGCGGCCCCGGCCTTCAGGTCCCAGCCGGCGCAGAAGAACTTTTCGCCACCGCCGGTGACGATGGCGACACGCAAGTCCGGATCGTCGCGGAACTTGACGAAGGTCTCGCTCATCACGCGGCTGGTGGCCGCGTCGATCGCGTTCGCCTTCGGTCGATCGAGGACGACTTCGAGGACGGGACCGTTGCGGGTGACGTGGAGAGGACCGGAGGACATGAAGCACCTTCGCTGTTCAGGGCGGCGGGAAATGAGTGGGCCGGCGAAATCTCGGTCGGCGGCGTCGGAGCCGGCGACTCAGTTCACGCCGTCGTTGCGGCGCTGGCGCAGCATCTCGAGCGCCGCGTTGCAGGCACGCCGGACATGATCCTTGCAGGCTTCCTCGGCGGCGTCGGGCGCGCGCTTGCCGATGGCCTCGACGATGCGGCGCATCTCGCCGAGGCTGCCGGGCGAGCGTCCCGGGCGCGACATGGAGGTCGCGCGCAGATAGACGATCCGGGCATTGAGCGAGCGGATCGTGTCGCGGATCAGATTGTTGCCGCAGCCCTCGAGGAACACTTCGTAGAAATGGGTCGTCTCCGCGACGATGCCGCGGACATCGCCGATCTCGAACGCCTTCTCGAGGCGCTCATTGGCATTCCGGAGCCGTTCGATATCGCGGTCGGTGGCGCGGGTCGCGAAGAGACGGCCGGCGAGCCCCTCCAGCGCTTCGCGCACCTCATAGATCTGCTGCGCCTCTTCGAGGGTGACGGTTGCAACCGTCGGGCCCTTGTTGGGCACGTTATGGACCAGGCCTTCGGATTCGAGATGGCGCAGCGCCTCGCGCACGCTGGTGCGGCTCACGCCGGTGAGCTCACAGAGCTCGCGCTCGATCAGGCGGTCGCCGGGCTTGAAGCGGAATTCGAGGATGGCATTGCGCAGAACGTCGAGAACCTGCTGGCGAAGGGTGATATTGGTGCGTTTGACGCGCAGCGAAGAAAGCTCTGGTTCTTCTGCCTTGCCGACCATATCCCGTTCTCCGTAATACCGTATTATCTCTTATTAGCACCCCGTGGATTTGCGGGCAAGGTGAGCCGCCGCCGCCTGTCGTGCGACAAGCAGGATACTCGCCCATGACGGCGCAGGCCAGATTCAGATGGCGACGGCGCGCGGGCGGCTTGCCGGGGTCTCGGCGAAGGCCGGCATCACTTCCTTGATGAAGAGTGCCAGCGAGCGCTTCTGGTCGACCATGGGCTGACCAAAGGCCGAGGAGTAGCAGAAATAGTCGGTGCCGAGCGCTTCATAGCGCTTCAGCTTCTTGATCACCTCGTCGGGCGTGCCGAACATCAGGTTCTCCTTCATCGCCAGCGGGTCGAACTCATTGCGCTGGGCGAAGGCGGCGAGATCGACGGTCTCGACGAAGCCGTTCGTGACCCCGCCCAGATTCTTGAAGAGATTCTCGAACTGCCCGCTCTGGCGCATCGCGGCATTGACCGGCGCTTCCCAATCGCCGGGCCGCTGATAGACCGAGGTGTGGCGCATGGTCATGAAGGCCGGCCGCTTGACCCCGGGATTTTGTTTCAGCGCCGTCTCGAAACGCTCCTTGTAGAGCTCGACCTCCGCGAAGGGACGCGAGAGCGCCCAGGTCATGATGCTGCACTCGTTCTTGACGGCCCAATCGAAGGTGCCGGGATCGCGCGCCGCCACCCAGACGCGCGGATGGGGCTTCTGGAGCGGCTTCGGCACCGAGGTCGCCGTCGGGAATGACCAATATTGGCCCTGATGCGCGTAATCGCCCTCCCAGAGGCGCTTCAGCACCGGCAGCATCTCCTGCATATAGGCGACGCCGACGCGCTGATCCAAGCCGCCCGCCAGGCGATCGAACTCGCGCTGATAGGCGCCACGGCCGATGCCGAACTCGAGCCGGCCGCCGCTCAGGAGATCGAACAGCGCCGCTTCGCCGGCGAGCTTGAGCGGATGCCAGTAGGGCGCCACCACCACGGCCGTGCCGAGGCGGATGCGCGAGGTATGGGCCGCCCACCAGGCCAGGAGCTGGAACGGTCCCGGCGACACCGTCATCTCGATGCCGTGATGCTCCGCGGCCCAGGCGATCTCGAAGCCGCCGGCATCGGCCATCTGCACCATCTCCAGCACCTCGCGCGCCACGTCGCGCATGCTGATCTTGGGATCGAGGCGTTCCATATTGATGACGAGGGTGAATTTCATGGCCGGCGTCCTCCCTTGTTCATGCCATGAAGGGTAGGAAGCGGCGACGGGCCATTCTTCCGCCGTTCCGGAGTAAACGGCTTACACCTTATCCTATATTCCGAGGAAACGCGGCCTTGGCCTAACCCAGGGCCGTCCGGACCCGCAGGGCGATCTCCAGCGCCAGCCGCGTCTCACGGTCCTCGAGATCCACGCCGAAGAGGTCCCCCAGCCGCTGCAGCCGGTAGCGCAGCGTGGTGACATGAAGCCCCAGCGCATCGGCGCAGGGCTGATAGCGACAGCCATGGCTCAGGAACGCGTCGAGGGTCGGCAGGAAGTGCGAGCGATGCTTGCGGTCATAGGAAGCGATGGGGGCCAGCGTCTCATCGGCGAAGCTGCGCAACGCCGCCTGGTCGGCGGTCGCGAGCAGGCGGGCGAAGGGACCGAAATCGGCCTCGGTAACCAGCCCCCGCCGGTCGAGGCGACGCGCCAGATCGAGGACACGCGCGCCCTCCTGCCGGGCCGACTGGTAATCCCTTAGCTCGCGACAGACCCGGCTCAAGGTCGCGACCGGCTTCGCCCCCAGGATCCATTCCATTTCGCCCAGCAGCCGCTCGACCAGCCGCAGCGTCGATTTCTCACCTACCTCGCGTTCCGGCAGGAAGACCACGAAGGCATCGGCGTCGAAACAGACCGCGGCGCCCGGATGCTGCGGGCTTGCCAGGCGCAGCAGCGCGCGCAGCGTCATCGCCCGGGCATCCTCGTCCGGCGGCCCGCCTTGCGCGGCACCGGGCGCAAGGATGAGAAGCCGTGCCGGCCCCTCGAGCGCAAGGCCCAGATGGCCGGCGCGCGCGCGCGTCTCGGCCTCGTCGCGCCAATTGCCGCTGAACAGCCGCCCGAAGAATTCGCTGTTGGTCTCGGCCTGGGTGGTGAAGCGCACATGGGCGCGCATCAGCTGTACCGCCAGCGCGAAGCGCGCCTCGTTGGCCACCAGCGCCTCGAAGGGCTCGATCCTGCCCGCCGTCGGAAACAGGAACAGGCCGCCCAGCACCAGGCCGTCGACGATGAGCGGCTCGACCATCCCCTCGATGGTCATGTCGAGTCCAAAAGCCGTGGACGAGATCGGATGGATCTCCTGAAAATGCGTCGGCTTGACCGAGCGGAGAATGCGGCCGAGCTCGCGGATGGCGCCCTGTTTCATGCGGGCGGTCCAGTCGGCGTCGCTCATGCCGGCCGGTGCCGGCGAGCGATGAGCGATGACCTGGTTGGAGGTTAGGTCGACGATCAGCATCGGATGGGGCAGGAAATCCACGATCAGCTCGGCCAGCTTCGCGAGCGAGCGCCCCGCCAGCACGGATTCCATCGAGGCGGCATGGACGTCGAGGGCGCGGCGCAGATCCGCCGCCTGCCGCCGCTCGGCCGCCAGGCGATGCGCCTTCTCGACCGCGAGCGAGGCGAGCTCGGCCGCCGTCTGCAGGAAGACCAGCTCGTCCTTGTCGACGCGGCGGCTGTCGCCGGCATGGACCGACATCACCATGCCCCGGCCCCGCTCATCCAGCGCCTGCAGCGGAATCAGCACGACCGTGCGATAGCCGCGCTCGCGCGCTTCGCGTCGATAGTCGGGATATTCGGCGGCTTTCTGCGCGTCGGGAATGATCAGCGGCGTGCCAGCCTCGAGCACGCGCGTCGTCGGGCTGGTGACGAGCCGCCAGCGCTGGCGCGTGCGTTTGGTTTCCTTGAAATGGGGATCGTGCCGGGCGACCTGGATCGAGTAGCCGCTCTCGCGATCGAGCGCCATGATCGCCGACGACGACCAGACCGAGTTCTGGCAGACGGCGAAGACGATCCGGCCGAGGACATCGCCCAGCTCGGTGCCCGAGTTCACCAGGCTCGCGATCTGTCCGAGGCTCTGCAGCCGCTTCGTCAGAGGGGAGGACATGTCGCGGGTCTTCTTCACCGCCGCTCCTGCATAGGCACAGCCTTCGGCCTTCCGCGGAATCGTAGCACCACATCGGCAACCCCGCGCCGGGATTCGAAACCGGCTTGCCGTGGTTCGCGGATCAAATCATGCTCCGCGGCGCGAAAAGGGGAGAGCCAGGCCGATGACAATGAACCGCCGCATCTATTTCGAGGGCGAGGTCAGGCCCGAATGGATCGACGAGTTCGGCCATATGGGCTATCTCGACTATCAGCGCGTCGCCGATATCGCGACCATGGCCTTCTGGGACGAGATGAACGGCGGCAGCGCGCAGAGCGAGCGCGATGGCGGCGAGTTCGCCATCATCGATGTCCATGCGCGTTATATGCGTGAAGTGCGGTTGGGCGATCCCCTTTCGGTGGCGACGCGCCTCGTCGGCTGCGACGCGAAGCGCTTCACCCTGCTGCATGAGATCAACAGCAAAGGCGAGCTCTGCGCCACGGTCGGGCTGTTCTGCCTCAGCTTCCATCTCGGTGACCGGCGCGTCCGGCCCTTCGACCCGGGTGTCGCGGCCCGCATGGCCGCGGCCCTCGATCCGAACGCGGCGTCGGATCCGGCGGTTTCGGTCTGTCTCGCCGCCTCCCTGCCCGCACGCCGCTAGCCGGTGGCGCCATCGCTGCTCCGGACCAGCGCATCGACGGCGACGACACCCTGCCCACGGGCCAGGACCATGATCGGATTGAGCTCGATCTCCTCGATGCCGCGTGCAGGGGTCAGCGCCAGGCCGGCGAGCTTGAGCACGGCATCGCAGAGTCCGTCCACATCGCCCGCGGGCGCGCCGCGATAACCGTCGAGGATCTTCGAGATTCGCAGCTTCGCAATCGCTTCCAGGAGATCGGGCTTGGTCAGCGGCAGCAGCAAGGTCGCGACATCGCGCGAGACCTCGACCCCGATGCCGCCGGCACCCAGCACGAGGATATAGCCGAAGCCCTCGTCGCGCCGGATGCCGACCATCATCTCGGCCACCGGCTTGGGCGCCATGCGCTCGACCAGGAAACTGTCGGGCGCGGGCACCTTCAGATAATCCTGCACCGAAACTTCGATGGCCTCGACCGCCTCGCGAACAGCGGCGGCGCTGGCGAGGTTGAGCCGCACGGCGCCGGCCTCGGTCTTATGCGGCAGGGAGGCGCTGATCAGCTTCACCGCGACCGGAAAGCCGATCGCCGCCGCGGCCTCCGGCGCTTCGGCGGCAGAGCAGAGCCGTCCGACCGGAACGGGGATACCGGCCTCGCGCACCAGCGTCTTGCCTTCCCCTTCATCCAGCACGCGCGACTTGCCTGTGACCGGCTTCGGCCGGGCGAGCTGATAGGTCTCGCCACTGGCGGCGGCCCGGAGAATCTTGAGGCGGGCGCCATAGGTCGCCGCCGCCGCAATGGCGAAGAGCCCGTCCTTGATGCCCTGCAAGGGCGCCGCCTTCTTCGACAGCGCCAGGTCGCGGATATCCTGGGTCAGGCATTCGGGAATGGTGCTGCAGACAGCGGCCGGCAGCTTCGCCTTGGTCGCCGCGGCGAAGAAGCCGCGCGTATCCGCCGTGTTGGAGATCCGGTCGATGTCGGTGCCCAGCGGCGGAAAATCCTGGATCAGGACCGTGGCGTCATAGCCGTCCTCGAGGAAGGTCGAGTGGGCCGCCTCGACGCGGTCCTCATGGCCCCAGATCGCGGTGTTGTAGTCGAGCGGATTGCTCACCGTGGCGAAGGAGCCGAGCTGCGCGGCCAGGCGCTGGCGCGTGCCGTCGCTGGGTTGCGGCAGCAGCAGGCCGTAATGCTCGGCCCAGTCCGCCACCATCTCGGCATCGCCGCCCGAGCAGGTGAAGGCGCCCAGGCGCCGGCCGGCGGGGATGCCGCCATGGGTGAACATCTTCAAGGTCTCGAGCAGCTGCGCCGGCGTGTCGACACGCGTGATGCCGAGGCGGTGGAACAGCGCATTGTAGGCATCGTCGGACCCGGCCAGCGATCCGGTATGGCTGATCGTGAGCCTCGCGCCGATCTCGGAGGCGCCCGTCTTGAAGGCGACGATCGGGATCCCCTTTGCCGCCGCCTGCAGCGCCACCCGCGCGAACCGCGGAATGTCGCGCAGCATCTCGATATGCAGGCCCACCGCCGAGACCGCCGGGTCGTCGAGCAGGAACTCGATATAGTCCTCGATGCCGAGGACGCTCTGGTTGCCCGAGCTGACGATGTGCGAGAAGGCGGCCGAGCGTTCGCTGAAGGTGAGGTTGATCGCGAACATGCCGCTTTGCGTGATGACCGCGGGGCCGCGCTCGACGAGATGGCCCGGTTGCCCATAGGGCCAGAGCGCAACGCCCTTCACATAATTGAGCAGGCCATAGCAATTGGGCCCGATCACCGCCATCGACCCGGCGGCTTCGATCAGCGCCTGTTCGAGCGCCCTGCCTTCGGCGCCGATCTCCTTGAAGCCCGCCGCATAGCAGACCACACCGCCGGCGCCCCGTTGCGCCAGAGTCGCTAGCGTTTTAACGGTGAGCGGTGCCGGCACGGCCAGGAACACGGCATCGGGCGCCTCGGGCAGATCCTCGACGCGGGGCAGGCAGGGAAGTCCGGCGAGATCCGGCCGCTTCGGATTGACCGCCCACATCGGGCCGCCGAAGCCGATCTTCTGGCATTGCCGCGCCGCTTCCGCGGCTTCGCCGCCGCCGATGAAGGCGACATGACGGGGGGCGAAGAGCCGGCGCAGGTTCTGGCGCCGCTCGACGCTCAGGCCGCTGCCGGACGGGATCGCCGCGGTCACGGAAGTTCCTCGAGGAACCGGTCGGGCATCAGGGCAATCCGCGGATGCGTCGGGCCGAGGCGACCCGCGATCCTATGCCCCGCCGCCCTGCCCACGCCATCTGAGCGGATGGTGTAATACAGATTATTACCGTGCAATTCAGCCTTCCCCCCGCGCGGCCCCGACCTTTGTCGCCGGCTGATTTATCCCCCATCGACCGTCTCGGCATCCCTCGATCTCAACCAGATTGTATTATGGCATAGGGTATGCAGAATTAGATAATTGCTTCAACCCAAGAAGCAGGAAGCGCCGGCGGATCAGGCCAAGCGCCAAAAACCATTCACAGGGGAAACGTCAGGAGTTTGAGATGTCGACCATAAGACGAACCGGAGCATTACTGTTCGGCGCGGCCGCGCTGCTGATCGTGTCGGCGGGCGGGCTCGCCACGGCAAGAGCGGAGGATACGGTCACCTTCACGGGCTGGGGCGGCGAAGGCCAGGACGCCATGAAGAAGGCCTGGGCCGACCCCTACCAGGCCGCCACCGGCGTGAAGGTCCTGCAGGACAGCCCCACCGACTACGGCAAGTTCAAAGCCATGGTCGAGAGCGGCAATGTCTCCTGGGACGTCGTCGACGTCGAGGGCGCCTTCGCCTACAAGGCCGCCGCCGAAGGCCTGCTGGAGCCGCTCGATTTCAGCGTCATCGACAAGAAAGATCTCGATCCGAACTTCGTGTTCGATCACGGCGTCGGCAGCCTGACCTGGTCGTGGGTACTCGCCTACAACAAAAGCGTGCTGGGCGATAAGGCCCCCGAGGGGTGGGCGGCGTTCTTCGACACCAAGACTTATCCGGGCAGCCGCGCGGTCACGAAATGGCTGGCGCCGGGCATGCTGGAAGCGGCCCTGCTGGCCGACGGCGTCCCGCCCGACAGGCTCTACCCGCTCGATATCGACCGCGCCTTCAAAAAATTCGATTCCATCAAGAAGGACATCGTCTGGTGGGATACGGCGGCGCAGTCGCAGCAGCAGGTCGCTTCCGGCGAGGCTTCGATGGGCATGCTATGGAATGGGCGTGCGCATCTGCTCGAGAAATCGGGCGCGCCGGTCGCGGTGAGCTGGAAGGAGAATCTGGTCACCGCCGACTATGTCGTGATCCCGAAGGGTTCCAAGCACAAGGCCGAGGCGATGAAGCTCATCGCCCAGGTCGTGAGCGCGCAAGGCCAGGCGACGCATTCCTCGCTGACGGCCTATGGCCCGGTGAACACCCTGTCCATGCCGCTCATCCCGGCGGATGTGCTCCCGGCCTTGCCCTCGAGCCACACGGACTCGCAGATCGTCATCGATCTCGACTATTGGAAAGAGAATCTCGATGCGATCAACAAGCGCTGGTACGAATGGCAGGCTAAGTAACTGATCGCCGCCCGGGGGGCAGCCGGCCATGGGACCGGCTGCCGCCTTCGGACTCGGACCGGAAAGCCTTACGCGGATATGCAACAGGGAGCCTCAGCCGAGCTGCTGACGGCGCGCGCGGGCGCCAGCCGCCGTCCATCGCGCCCCGGTGGACGCCATGCGCTGCCGGCCTTCTTCTTCCTGTTCTTCCTCTTCGTCGTCCCCCTCTCCGTCCTGCTGCTGCGCAGTGTCACCGACCCGGTGCCCGGACTCGGCAATTATGTCGAGCTCTTGACGGATGAGACCTACGCGCGCGTCCTCTTCAATACCTTCATGGTCGCGGGCATCGTCACGGTCGTCTCGCTTCTGCTGGGCTATCCGGTCGCCTGGCTGCTGGTGATCCTGCCCAGCCGCGTCTCGCGCTGGCTCTTCGCCATCCTGCTGCTCTCGATGTGGACCAACCTGGTCGCCCGCACCTATGCCTGGCTCGTGCTGCTGCAGCGCACCGGCGTGATCAACCGCGCGCTGATGGCGATCGGCGTGACCGACCATCCGATCCCGCTGGTCAACAATCTCATCGGCGTCACCATCGGCATGACCTACATCATGCTGCCCTTCGTGGTGTTTCCGCTGCAGACGCGCCTCGCGACGCTCGATCCCGCCATCATGCAGGTGGCCGCGATCTCGGGCGCCCGGCCCTCGCAGGTCTTCTTCCGCGTGCTGCTGCCGCTGTCGCTGCCGGGCATCTATGCCGGCGGCCTGATGGTCTTCGTCATGGCGCTGGGCTACTACGTCACGCCCGCGATGCTGGGCGGCACCTCCAACATGATGCTGGCCGAGCTGATCGGCGTGCAGGTCCAGACGCTGCTGAACTGGGGCCTCGGCAGCGCCGCCGCCTTCATCCTGCTGTCGGTGACCCTGGTGCTCTATGCGCTCTATGTGCGCTCGGTCGGCTTCGGCCAGTTGAAATAGGGCGCCGCCATGCTGCTTTCCCTCAACCGCATGGGCCCCGGGAGATTCGGTCTCTACGCGATCGGTCTCCTGGTCATGACCTTCCTGCTGCTGCCGATCCTCTTCATCGCAGCTCTTTCCTTCGGCGCCTCGCGCTGGCTGGCCTTTCCGCCGCCCGGCTGGACCCTGCAATGGTATCAGGAGCTCTTTGCCGATCCGCGCTGGATCGACGCCATCCTGCTCAGCATCCGGGTCGGGCTCGCCGTCATGGCGGCATCGATCGCGCTGGGCCTGCCCGCCTCCTTCGCGCTGGTCCGCGGCCGCTTCCGGGGCCGCGAGCTGCTGCGCGCCTTCTTCATCGGGCCGATGATCGTGCCCCTGATCATCCTCGCGATCGCGCTCTACGGGCTCTTCCTCCGCATCGGCCTCAGCGGAACCTTCATCGGCTTCGTCGCCGGCCATCTGGTGATCGCACTGCCCTTCTCGATCATCTGCATCAGCAACGCGCTCGAGAGCTTCGACGAATCGATCGAGAAGGCGGCGGTGATCTGCGGCGCCTCGCCGGCCCAGGCGATCTGGCGCATCACGCTGCCCTCGATCCGCATGGGGATCTTCGCCGGCGGGCTCTTCTCCTTCCTCGCCTCCTGGGACGAGGTGGTGGTCGGCATCTTCATGGCGAGCCCCGAGATGCAGACCTTGCCGGTGCGGATGTGGAACACGCTGCGCAACGACCTTTCGCCCGTCATCGCCGCCGTCTCGACCCTGCTGATCGGCCTCACCCTTTTGATCCTGGTCGCGGTGATGATCCTGCAGCGGAAGCGCGGCCGATGATCGATCCCGGCCTTTGCGCTTGGCGCGGTGACCCTACGATTGTATTATGGATACCATATTATGATAGATCCCGGGCCGGACGCCATCAGGCCCGGCTTCGGCCGTTTTCCAGAAGGAGATGACCGCCTTGTCCCACCGCGTTCGCAAGCTGGTCCGCTACAGCGAGGACATCCTGATCGAGGGCGGCAAGGAGGCCGCGAAGCCGGCGCGCATGGTGGCGGCGGCGGTCGTGCTGCAGAATCCCTGGGCCGGCCGCGGTTTCGTCGAGAATCTGCGCCCCGAGATCCTGGCGATCGCGCCCGGCCTGGCCGAGATGCTGGTGCGCGAGATCCTCGAGGCCTGCGGCGGGCCCGCCCATGTCGAGGCCTATGGCAAGGCGGCCGTGGTGGGGAGCAGCGGCGAGGTCGAGCATGCCTCGGCGCTGATCCACACCCTGCGCTTCGGCAACATCTTCCGCGAGGCCGTCGGCGGCAAATCCTATCTGAGCTTCACCAACAAGCGCGGCGGCCCCAGCTGCGCCATCGCCATCCCGATGATGCACAAGCTGGATGAAGGCCTGCGCTCGCATTACCTGACGGTGGAGTTCACCATCGGCGACGCGCCCGGCCCCGACGAGATCGTGGTGGCGCTGGGTGCGGCCACCGGCGGACGCGCCCATGCGCGCATCGGCAACCGCTATATCGACATGAAAGAAATGGCGGAAGAGGGCAAGGGCGCATGACGCTGCGCGAGGGCAGCCCGCGCGGTACCCGATTTCGCATTGTCGGTGAAGGCCCGCCGATCGTCCTGATCCACGGCGTGGGCGCCGATCTGGAGATGTGGACGCCGCTGGCGACCCATCTCGCGCGCCATCGCCGCGTCATCGCCTATGACATGCAGGGCCATGGCGAAAGCGAGAAGCCGGCGGGACCTTATGCGCTGGCGGATTTCGTCCGCCAGCTCCGCCGGCTGGCGGAGGATCTGGCGCTTCCTTCCTTCGATCTCCTGGGCTTCTCGATGGGCGGGCTCGTGGCCCAGGGTTTCGCGCTCGAGCATCCGGCGCTGGTGAACCGCCTGGTCCTGGTCAACACGGTCTATGATCGCAATCCCGAGGAACGCCGCGCCGTCATGGCGCGCGTCGCCGGCGCGAAGTCGGGGGAATATGCCTCGGGCGTCGAGGCCGCGATCGAACGCTGGTTCAGCCCCGCCTTCGTCCTCGCCCGGCCCCAGATGATCGAGCCCATCCGCCAGCGTATGATGACGAACGACCAGCCTGCCTATATCGCCGCCTATACCGTCTTTGCCACGGCCGACGCGGAACTCGCCCCTCAGGTCGACAAGATCCAGGCGCCGACCCTGGTGATCACGGGCATGGAGGATCGGCGCTCGACCGCGGACATGGCGGCCCGCCTGACCGCGCGGCTGCCCCGCGCCCGGTTGCAGTTGCTGCCGGGCCAGCGCCATATGACGCCGATCGAGGCCCCGGACCGCATGGCCGATATCATCCACGAGTTCCTGGACGCCCCAGCGCCGGGCGCCCGGTAGCAGGGATAACGAGAGCATGACCGAGATCGTCAAATACTCGATGTTCATCGACGGCAAATGGGTCGATGCGAAGGATGGCCGCCGGCTCACCAGCATCAATCCGGCGACCGGCGAGGTCTGGGCCTCGTTCCCGGAAGCGGGTGCCAGCGATGTCGACGACGCCGTCAGGGCCGCGCACCGCGCCATGACCGAGGGCCCCTGGGCCCGCATGACCGCCACCGAGCGCGGCAAGAAGCTGCGTCGGCTCGCGGACCTTCTGGCCGCGCAGGCCGATGCGCTGGCCAAGCTGGAAACGACCGACACCGGCAAGCTCATCCGCGAGACGCGCAGCCAGACGCGCTATACCGCCGAATATCTGAACTACTTCGCCGGCGCCGCCGACAAGCTCGAAGGCACCACGCTGCCGATCGACAAGCCCGACCTCTTCGTCATGACGGTGCGCGAGCCGATCGGCGTCGTGGCCGCCATCGTTCCCTGGAACTCGCAGCTGATGCTGACGGCGGTCAAGCTGGGGCCCGCGCTCGCGACCGGCAATGCGATCGTGATCAAGGCTTCGGAGCATGGCCCGGTGCCGCTCCTGGAGCTGGCGCGCCTCTGCGCCGAGGCCGAGATCCCGCCAGGCGTGGTCAATGTGATCACCGGTCTCGGCGATCCTTGCGGCCAGGCCCTGACGCGCCACCCGCTGGTGGCGCGCATCGCCTTCACCGGCGGCCCTTCGACCGCGCGCCACATCGTCCGCAACAGCGCGGAGAATTTCGGCGTGGTCTCGCTGGAGCTGGGCGGCAAGTCGCCGATCCTGGTCTTCGAGGACGCGGATCTCGACAGCGCCGTCAACAGCATCCTCGCCGGCAATTTCGGCGCCACGGGGCAGAGCTGCGTCGCCGGCAGCCGCGTCTATATCCAATCGGAGGTCTTCGACGAGGTCATCGGCCGCGTGGCGGACCGCGCCAAGCGCATCCGCGTCGGCAATCCGCTGGACGAGACCAGCGAGATGGGACCGCTGGCGACCGAGGCGCAGCGCACCAACATCGAGCGCGTGGTGGCGGCCTCGGTCAAGGAAGGCGCCACCCTGGTGACGGGCGGCGCGCGCCCGGCGGCCCATCCGCGCGGCTGGTTCTACGAACCGACCATCCTCACCTGCCCCGATCCGGACGTGCCCTCCGCGCGCCAGGAGCTGTTCGGGCCGGTCTTGAGCGCCTTCCGTTTCAAGGACGAGGCGGCAGCCATCGCGGCGGCCAACGACACCGAGTTCGGCCTGGCGGCCGGCATCTTCACCCGCAACAGCGGCCGTTCCTTGCGCGTCATGCGCCAGCTTCGTGCCGGCATCGTCTGGATCAACACCTATCGCGCGAGCTCGCCGCTCGCCCCCTTCGGCGGCTACAAATCGAGCGGCTCGGGCCGCGAGGCGGGCCAGGATTCGCTGCTCGACTACACACGGACCAAGACCGTGTGGATCGACACGGCGACCAAGCCGATGGGCGATCCCTTCATCATGCGATGAGCGGCCGCGGGACAGCATGATGACGGCGTCGGCCCCGGGAATCGTCAGCCTCCGCAACCTGGTCAAGCAGTTCGGCACGACCACGGCCGTGGACGGCATTTCGCTCGAGGTCGGCGAGGGCGAGTTCCTGACCTTCCTCGGCTCCTCGGGCTCGGGCAAGACCACGACCCTCTTCATCGTCGCCGGCTTCGAGGATGCGACCAGCGGCGATGTGCTGATCGACGGCCAGTCGGTGCTCGGCGTGCCGCCGCACAAGCGCAATATCGGCATGGTGTTCCAGCGCTACACGCTGTTTCCCCATCTCAATGTCTATGAGAATGTCGCCTTCCCCCTGTCGGTGCGCCATCGGCCGAAGGTGGAGATCCAGAAAGCGGTCGGCGACGTGCTGCGCCTGGTCCGCCTCGAGAGCTATGCGGAGCGCAAGCCCAGCCAGCTCTCGGGCGGGCAGCAACAGCGCGTGGCGCTCGCCCGCGCCCTCGTCTATCGCCCGCGCTTCCTCTTGATGGACGAGCCGCTGGCTGCGCTCGACAAGCGGCTGCGCGAGGAGATCCAGGGCGAGATCCGCCGCATCCATCAGGAAACCGGCGTGACCGTCCTCTATGTCACCCATGACCAGGAAGAGGCCTTGCGCCTCAGCGACCGCATCGCGGTCTTCAGCCATGGCCGCATCGAGCAGGTCGGCACCGGCCTCGATCTCTATCACGCGCCCAGCACCGCCTTCGTCGCCGGCTTCATCGGCAATTCGAACTTCATCGCCGGTACCGTCGAAGGAAATGGAAGCGACGGCACCGCGGTGCGGCTGCCCGATGGCGGCCTCTGGGTGGTCCGCAAGCCGCGGCCGGCGGGCACCGGCACCTCGGTCTCGCTCATGATCCGCCCCGAACGCGTGCGGCTTTGCGCCAGCGCGGCCGACACCGGCGAGGGCTGCGCCATCAAGGTCCGCGTCCGCGAGATCACCTTCCTCGGCGAGAGCCTGCATTACAGCGTGGTCACCGGCTGGGGCCAGACTCTGGCGATTCGCGAATCCTTCAGCGGCGCGCCGGTCGTACCGTTCGAGGTCGGCGCCGAGGCCTATGCGGCTTGGCGCCCAGCCGATCTCCATCTGTTTGCGTCCTAGAATCCGTCTGCGCCAGCGATCATCCGAGAGAGGGAGCACCGCTACCATGAACCCCGAAGCCCGGTCGATGTTCGATCCGAAGCTTTATGCCAAGGTGCTGCGCCCGCCTTTGCAGGCCGAGCCGCTCCCGGGCTGGTGCTACACCAGCGAGGAATTCTATCGCCGCGAGATCGAGCGGGTCTTCAGCAGGAACTGGATCTGCATCGGCCGCGAGGACACGCTACCGCGGGTCGGCGACTATCGCGCTTTCGAGTTCTGCGGCAAGAAGCTGATCCTGGTGCGCGCATCCGAAAACAAGATCAACCTCCTCGACAATGTCTGCCGCCACCGGGGCACGCTGCTGCTGACGGGCAGCGGTAATACCAACGTCATCCTCTGCCCGTTCCATCACTGGGGCTACGGCCTGGACGGCATGCTGCGCGGCGCGCCCGCGATGGAGCAGACCGAGGGCTTCCGCAAAAGCGATTACGGCCTGCAGGCCTATGAGGTCTCGCTCTGGAACGGATTCATCTTCGCGCGCCTGATTCCCGGCGGCCCCAGCCTCGAAGAGGCGATGGGCGACATGGACGGGCTCGTCGCCTCCTACAAGATGAGCGACATGACCTGCGCCCGGCAGAAGGTCTTCACCGTCGCCTGCAACTGGAAGCTCTTCATCGAAGTCTTCATGGAGGACTATCATCTGAAGGCGGTGCATAAGAGCTCGATCGCCGGCACCTATACGGCACCGGAGCCGCTGGAGCGCCTCAACGGCGATTTCGCCACCATCTTCAATCCGCATCAGGGCACCAGCGCGCTGCTCACGGGCGAGCAGCATCTGGCCTTGCCGCCGATCGAGGGGCTGGTCGGCAAGGCCGCCGCCGGCACGCGCTATCTCTTCTTCTATCCGAGCTTCGCCTATGCCTGCACCATCGACTGCATGTGGTTCTTCGAAATCTATCCCGAAGGTCCGTCGCGGACGCGCGTGGCGATGAACATGTGCTTCCCCCGCTCCACCGTGGCGCGGAAGGATTTCGCGGAGAAATTCGCCGCCTATGAGCAGCGCTGGGATGTCTCCATGAAGGAGGATCTCGTCGTGCTCGAGCTGCAGCAGCAGGGCCTGGAGACCGACCAGTATTCGCCCGGCCGCCTCTCCCATCTGGAGCCCGTCGTCGGCATGTTCGCCAACTGGCTGATCCGCCACGCCGTCGAGATGCCCCGGGACGCGAGATCGTGACGGGATCGCGTCGCTCTGGTTTTGAGCGTCGAGCGCGACTCATGATCGACGTCGTCGCTCTATCCTGATGCAACCCCTCCCCCTACCCCCTCCCACAAGGGGAGGGGGCGTGGTTTGTGTTTTCCAGCTCCGCTCCATTTCGAAAGCAAGGTGACTCTTATTTTCTAGCCCCCTCCCCTTGCGGGAGGGGGAGGGGTTCTGCTCGATCTCTCCAAATCCTCTCGATCACCGCTCTCCCCGCCGCTTGACACCGGCGAGAGCCCGAAGGGATAACGGGCTCTGGCTCGGCCCTCTCGCCGAGCCCCCACAGAGGCGCGAAGTGTCACCATGCCCGACAGTTCCGGCATTCTCGTCGCCAAGGGCGATGCGCCGCGCGAGTTGCTGCCGCGCTATGCCAACCGCCACGGCCTGATCACCGGCGCCACCGGCACCGGCAAGACCGTGACCCTGCAGGTCATCGCCGAGGGTCTGGCCGCGCGCGGCGTGCCGGTCTTCATGGCGGATGTGAAGGGCGATCTCGCGGGCTTGAGCCAGGCGGGCGCCATGAATCCGAAGCTCCAGGACCGCTTGACCAAGCTCGAGATTGCCGATCACGCCTTCCGCGCCTTTCCGGTCATCTTCTGGGATCTCTTCGGCGAGCAGGGCCATCCGGTGCGCGCCACCGTGTCGGACCTGGGCCCCCTGCTGCTGGGCCGCCTGCTCGATCTGAACGAGGTGCAAACCGGCGTCCTCAATCTCGTCTTCAAGGTCGCCGACGATCAGGGCCTGCTGCTGCTCGATCTCAAGGATCTGCAGGCGATGATGACCTTCGTCGCCAGCAACGCCAAGGAGCTGACGACGACCTACGGCAATGTCAGCGCGGCGACGGTCGGAACCATCCAGCGCGGCCTGCTGCAGCTCGAAAGCCAGGCCGGCGACAAGTTCTTCGGCGAGCCGGCTTTGGAGCTGGCCGACCTGATGCTGACCGACCCCAGCGGCACCGGCGCCATCAACATCCTGGCTGCCGACAAGTTGATGCAGACGCCGCGGCTCTACGCGACCTTCCTGCTATGGCTGTTGTCGGAGCTGTTCGAGAACCTGCCCGAGATGGGCGATCCCGAGATCCCGAAGCTGGTGTTCTTCTTCGACGAGGCGCATCTGCTCTTCAACGACGCGCCCAAGGCGCTCCTCGAGAAGGTCGAGCAGGTGGTGCGGCTGGTGCGCTCCAAAGGAGTCGGCGTCTTCTTCGTGACGCAGAATCCGCTCGATGTGCCGGATACGGTGCTGGGCCAGCTCGGCAACCGCGTCCAGCATGCCTTGCGCGCCTTCACCCCGCGCGACCAGAAGGCGGTCAAGGCGGCGGCCCAGACCTTCCGGCAGAATCCCAAGCTCGACACCGCGACCGTCATCATGGAGCTCGGCGTCGGCGAGGCGCTGATCTCCTTCCTCGAGGCCGGCGGCATTCCGGCAATGGTCGATCGCGCCTTCGTGCTGCCGCCCTGCTCGCGCCTCGGCGCGATCACGCCGGACGAGCGCCGGGCGATCATCGCCGCCAGTCCGGTCAAGGGCCATTACGAGCAGACGGTCGACCGCGCCTCCGCCTTCGAAACTTTGCGCGACCGCGCCCAGCCTGCGGCCGCACCCAGCGGCAGCTGGCGGCGGCCGGGCGATGTCAAAACCCGGACCCCGACATCGGGCCCGTGGGGCAATGCTCCCGCGCCATCGCCGGCACCAGCGCCGCAGCGGCAGGAAAAGAGCACGGTCGAGAAGATCATCCTCGGCGACGGCCGCCGCCAGGGTCTGGCCGAGGCGATGGCCAAATCCGCCGTGCGCCAGATCGGCAGCTCGCTCGGCCGTCAGATCCTGCGCGGCGTGCTGGGCTCGATCCTCAAGGGCTAGCCTGAAGGAGATTGTCCGCCATGGCCGACGAGCTCGTCTTCTACACAAACCCCATGTCGCGCGGCCGCATCGTCCGCTGGATGTTGGAAGAGGTCGGTCGGCCCTACCGCACGGAGATTCTCGACTACGGCACGACCATGAAGGCACCGGCCTATCTCGCCATCAATCCCATGGGCAAGGTCCCGGCGATCCGTCATGGCGACACCGTGGTGACAGAATGCGCCGCCATCTGCGCCTATCTCGCCGACGTCTTCCCTGAGGCACGACTGGCACCGCCGCCGGGCGATCTTGCGCGCGCTCCCTATTATCGGTGGATGTTCTTCGCAGCCGGTCCCGTCGAAGCGGCCGTGTCCAACAAGGCCCTGGGCTTCGAAGTGCCGCCGGAACGCGAACGAATGACGGGCTACGGTTCCTTCGCCAGGGTGATGTCGGCGCTGGAGCTGGCTGTTTCCGGTGGCAACTATATCGCCGGCGATCGTTTCACCGCCGCCGATGTCTATGTCGGCGCCCAGATCGGCTTTGGCCTCCGGTTCGGCACGGTCGAGAAGCGGCCGGCCTTCGAGCGCTATTGGGAACGGATCAGCCAGCGCCCGGCAGCGTTGCGCGCGAATGAGATCGACGACGCGCTGATGACGAAGTAGACCGGTCGCTTGCCCGCTCAGACCACGCGCTTGTGCCGCTCGACGCAGGTCTCGAGGACCTTGTCCATCGGCTCGCGCCACCAGCGCTCGGAGAAGATCTCGACCTCCGCATGGCCGCCATAGCCGGCGGCTTCCATCCAGCCGCGAATGAGCGCGATGTCGACGATGCCGTCGCCCATCATCCCGCGATCGGTCAGGAGGTGCGTGGTCGGGACCAGCCAGTCGCAGACATGGAAGGCCATCAGCCGCGCGGCACCCGCGCGCGCGATCTGCGTGGCCAGCTCCGGGTCCCACCAGCAGTGATAGACGTCGACGGCGACGCCGAGCCCCCGGTCGCGCGCCGGATCGAGGCGATCGCAGAGATCGAGCGCCTGGCGCAGCGTGTTGATGCAGCCGCGCTCGGCGGCATGCATCGGATGAAGCGGCTCGATGGCGAGCGGCATCTTCGCAGGCAACGCGAACTCCAGCAGATGCGCGATCTCCTCGGCGACCATGTCACGCGCGGCGGCGATGTCCTTGCTGGGCGCGCTGCCGGGCCGCGAGAATTGCGGCAGCCCGCCCACGACCAGCACGAGGCTGGGTGCCCCCAGCGTCACCGCCTCTTCCACCGCGCGGCGGTTGTCGTCCCGCGCCGACTGCCGGTGGGCCTTGTCCGCCACCATCATGCCGCCGCGGCAATAGCCGGAGAGATTCAATCCCGCATCGCGCAGGAGCTTTGCCGCGCGTTCGAGCCCGGCCTGATGGACCTGATGGCGCCAGGGACAGACCGCCGCGACCCGATGGCGCGCGCAAGCCTCGAAGATCGCCGGCAGATCGCCCTGCCGGTCGAGCGTGATGGTGTTAATCGACATCCAGCGATGATCGCGCGAGAAGTCCCTCATCGCCGTTGGCTCCGTTCTACCGCCCGCGCCACCGCGGTCTCACTCGCAGCGGCTGTCGTCAGGAACCGCCGGAACAGCTCGACCTGTCCCTGCACCATGGCGGTGCCGCCGATGAAGCGCTTGCGAAGCTTGCGCACATCGCGCTGCAGGCATGATGGCGAGTCTGCGATCACGATATCGACCACGGTCTCGCTACGCGCGACCGTCTCGGGAGCAAAGGGCGACGCATCGCCTTGCCGCATTCCCAATGTCGTCGCGTTCACCAGGATCTGGTAACCCTGCCCCTCGTCAGCGCAGGCGCTCAGCTCGCAACCCTTCGCGATCCGGCGCAGCCGCCGCAGGAAACCCGCCGCTTTCCCGGCTTCATTGTCCTCGATGGCGAGCGCCGCGGCCTGGGCGCCCACCACCCGCGCGGCGATCGCCTTGCCGGCGCCACCACATCCGGCGAGGAGAACATGTTTGCCAGCCAGCGATACTCCCGCCTCTGTCAGCGCCGCCTCGAATCCCAGCCCGTCGAAATTGGCGCCGATCCAGGCGCCCTCATCGAAGCGCACGCAATTGGCGGTGCCGACCAGCGCCACGAGCTTCGTGCGGCGGTCGAGATGATCGCAGATCGCGGTCTTGAGGGGCGTCGTCACCACCAGCCCGATGACGCCGCGATCCTGGCGCAGCGCCCGGACATGATCGCCCAGCGCCGCCGGGCCCAGCCGCTTCTTGACGACGCGCGGCGCCTCGCCGTCGCGCTGGAAGAGGCCGTTGAGCAGATCCGGCGTGCGAACATGGGCGATCGGCGTTCCGATCATCTCGATGCGCGGGCCGCCCGATCTGCGCATGGCGGCCGCTCCGGTCAGCGCAAGCCGGCGAGATAGGTTGCGTAATGCGCGGCGATCGCGTCGGGCGGCAGGTCGCCGTCATGCAGCAACACGCGATAGCGCAGCGACATCGTTTCGCCCTGCTTGATGTCGCGCTTCTCGAGACGGAAGGGGCCGACCGTGATGACGCCCCAATCGGCCACGAACCAGTAGGGATCGCGGTGATCGCGCGGATCGGGGAAGAGCGCCACGCCCGCCCAGTTTCCGCCGCCGACCGGACCGTTGTAATGCACCCAGCGCGCGCCGCTGCCGCTGACCGCCTCGCCGCCGCTGCCGCCGCGATCGTCCCGCACCCTTCCGCCGGAGGTGACGGCGATCGATTCGGAGACCCGCAGATTGAAATAGGCGTGGCGCGTCGGCCCCAGCGACAGATCCCATTCGGCGGCCGAAAGCCGCGATTCGACGTCGATGATGTAGGCACCCTCGATCATTTTCAGATCGAGCAGCCGCTGCTCGCGCGCCGCCAAGCGTCCCTCGGGCGCCGCCCATTCCACCGGCCCGCGCCATTCCATCGACTGGGTGATGCGATAGCCGCCGCCTGGCGTTTCCGCACCGCTGGCGCTGGTTTGCAGGATCCGGCCCGGTGCCCGTCCCTGGAAGGTCTCGTCGACATAGAAATTGTAGGTGTACTGCTCCTTGCGGCCTGCCGCGGCCGGCATCCAGCAATCGACATGGTCCGAGGCGATCCAGAAGGAGTTGTGATGCGGATGATCGGCCGGGCATTCCGACGTGACCGCGAAGCCCAGCGGCGTATAGACGGGGAAGAGGTAGGGCCGGTGACGGCCCTGAGTCAGGCTGAAGACCGGCTGGGACCCGCGCCGCAGCGTGCGCCGCTCGGTCTTGGCCCAGGCGCCCTTGGGGAGCGCGATCGGATCGTCAGCGAGGATGAAACGGTCGGCCATTTCCGGTCTCTCCGATGGTTTTGCGTATCATGCTCCAGGCCGACTCTGCAATCGATTGCTCAAACGGCCTTGCGACGGCTTCGGCCGGCGTTGTTCTTGCCGCTCCGCGCAGGCCTCTTTTTTCCCGCCGGCACATCCGACGCGGAACGCGCCGCGCGCGGCGGCGCCGTCGATTGGCGCAGAATGAGGCTGGTATCGAGCGGGTAATGCGCGGCATGGGGCTTGCCGTCGAGCCGCGCCATCAGATATTCCGCCGCGCGCTTGCCCATCTCGGCGGCCGGAACCCGGACGGTGGTGAGCGCCGGCCGCAGATGGGCCGCGAAATCCAGATCGTCGAAACCGGCGATCGAGAGCTGGCGCGGGATCGCGATCCCGCGCTCGTCGCATTCGATAACGGCGCCGAAAGCGAGGACGTCGCTGCCGCAGATCACGGCCGTTGGCTTGGGCGTGCCCTCGAGAAGACGGCGCAAACCGCCGCGCCCGCCTTCGATGCTGTAGGGCTCCTCGACGATCGCAGCGTCCTGAACCTCGACGCCATGGGCCGCCAGCGTCTCGACCACGCCGTCGATCCGGTCCTTCACGCGATCGTTGTTCTTGCGGAAGCCGACGATCAGGCCGAACTGCCGGTGACCGAGCTCATAGAGATATTGCGCGATTTGTGCCGATGCGGCGCGGTTATCGAAGCCGACCGAGGATTGGGCGCTCTTCGGCCGATAGGTGTAGGTGTTGATGAAGGGGATCTGCTTGGCGGCGAGCAGAGCCGTGAGCTCGGGCGCGTGGGTATGGCCGACCAGCACCAGCCCCTCGGCACCCCGCTCCACCAGCAGCCGGGCCTGGCGCCATTCGCGCTCGACCTCGAAATTCGAGGTGGTCACCAGCAGCGAATAGCCGTTCTCGCCGGCGGCGTTCTGCATGGTCTCGACGAGGCGCGCATAGATCGCGTGATCCAGGGTCGGGATGACGGCGCCGATGGTCCGGGTGCGGCGCGTGCGCAAGGCGCCGGCGGCGTTGTTGCGCAGATAGCCCAGCTCGGCGATCGCGGCATGGATGCGCGTCCGCACCTCCTCGTTCACCACCGCCGGCATGGTGAGGGCGCGCGACACGGTCGAGGTCGAGCAGCCGACGCGCCGCGCCACGTCGCTGAGGCGGATCGCGCCGGGATCCGGTTTCTGTCCGCGTTTCCTGGGCTTGGGCATGCCCTTGCTTAGCCATCGCCGCTTTCCCCCGTCAAGCTTGACAGTGCCGCCGGCTTTCTATGCAATCGATTGCAAAGGCCTCCGGACCGGAGGTCACCCTGAGGGGAATCGCCCTTGGACGGACGCAGAGTGGCCTTCATCACCGGTTCCCGGCGCGGCATCGGCCGCGCCTCGGCCTTCGCCCTGGCGGAAGCCGGATTCGATGTCGTTCTCAACGACCTGGAGCGGGATGCCGACGCCGAGACCACCCTGCGCGGCCTGGCCGACCGGGGGGTCCGCTCGCGCTTCCTCCTCGGCGATATCACCGAGATCGAGGGCCATGGCGGGCTGCTCGACGAGATCTATCGCGAGTTCGGGCGGCTGGATTGCCTGGTCAACAATGCCGGGATGATCGCGCAGCGCCGCGGCGACATCCTCGAGACCACGCCCGAGGAGCTGGACGGGCTCTGGCGGATCAATCTGCGCGGCACCTTCTTCCTGACCCAGGTGGTGGCGCGGCGCATGATCGCCGACAGCCCCGACCGTCCCGGCCGCTCCATCGTCACCATCACCTCGGCCAATGCCCTGATGGTGTCCCCGGAGAAGGCCGCCTATTGCATCTCCAAATCGGCCGCCTCCATGGCGGCCCAGCTTTTCGCCGTCCGGCTGGCCGAGCATGGGATCCCGGTCTTCGAGATCCGTCCCGGCCTGATCACGACCCAGATGTCGGGGCCAGTGCATGAGCGTTATAGCAAGATGATGGGGGAAGGACTGACCCCCATCCGGCGCTGGGGCACGACCGACGAGGTCGGCAAGGCGGTCGCCAGCCTCGCCACCGGCGCATTGCCCTACAGCATCGGCCAGGTGATCAATATCGATGGCGGATTGCTGACATTCCGTCTCTGATCCGAGGACCCGACGCGGAGATGAGCAGACTGAAGGAAGCGGAATCGTGAAGCTGGCGAGCTATATCCATGCGGGACGTCCCTCCTGGGGCGTCGTTGTCGAAGGCGGGATCGTCGACATGGCCCGGCGCTTGGCCGACCTGCCGACCCTGCGCAGCGCGCTTGCGGCGGCTGCGCAAGACCGGATCGCCTCTGTGGCCCGGACGGCAAAGCCCGATGTCGCGCTCAACGCCGTGGCCTTGCTGCCGCCGATTCCCGATCCGGAGAAAATCATCTGCTTCGGCAATAATTATCGCGAGCATGTGCTGGAAGCGGGCCTGAAGATCCCCGAGTATCCCTCGCTTTTCGTAAGGCTGGCGAACACGCTGGTCGGGCATGGCGGCGCCATCATCGTGCCCCGCGTCTCGTCGGACCTCGATTACGAGACCGAGCTCGCCCTCGTCATCGGCCGCGCCGGCCGCCATGTGCCGGCGGCCAAGGCCTTCGACTACATCGCCGGCTATACCTGTTTCCATGACGCCTCGGTGCGCGACTTCCAGCTCAAGCACTCGCTCGATGCCGGCAAGAATTTCATCGCGACCGGCCCCTGCGGGCCCTGGATCGTGACCGCCGACGAGATTCCGGAGCCGGGCAAGCTCAATCTCCGCACCCGGCTCAACGGCGTCGAGCTGCAGAACGGCAATACCAGCGACCTCATCTTCGATATCCCCGCGATCGTCGCCTATATCTCGTCCTTCACGCCGCTGGCGCCGGGCGACATCATCGCGACCGGCACGCCGCAGGGCGTGGGCTTCACGAGGAAGCCGCCGATCTGGCTCAAGCCCGGCGATGTGGTCGAGATCGAGGTCGAGCGCATCGGCATCCTGCGCAACCCGGTGCGCGCCGAAACCGACGCCGACGGCGTGAGCTAGGGGCCGCGATGTATCTGGGCGTCGATATCGGCGGCACCTTCACCGACCTCGTCATGATGGATGAGGCTGGCACCCTCAGCACCGCCAAGGCGCTGAGCACGCCGGGCGAGCTCGAGACCGGCGTGCTGAACGCCGTTTCGCTGGCGGCGCAGAGCCGGTCGATGTCGGTCGGCGAGCTGCTGTCGAGGGTCAAGATCTTCGGCCACGGCACGACCCAGGCGACCAACGCGCTGATCGAGCGGACGGGCGCCCGCACCGGCCTCATCACCACGCGCGGCTTCATCGACACGATCGGCCTGCAGCGGCTGCTTGGGTTTTCCGCGGGTGTTCCCGTGGACCAGCTGGGCTGGTACAGCCGGCGGCGCTATCCCGACCCGATCGTGCCGATCGCGCTTCGCCGCGAGGTGCCCGAGCGCGTTGATCACGCAGGCCGCGTGCTGTTGGCGCTCGACCGCGGCGCGGCGCGGGCGGCGGTCGAGGAACTGATCGCGGCCGGCGTCGAGACCTTCGCCGTCGCCCTGCTCTGGGCCTTCCGCAATCCCGCCCACGAGCAGGCGATCGGCGAGATGATCCGGGAGCTGCACCCGAAGGCCTATGTGAGCCTCTCCTCCGAGGTCTCGCCGATCATCGGCGAGTATGAGCGGACCGCCACCACGGCGCTCAACAGCTATCTCGCCCTCAAGGTGGTGTCCTATCTCGATCGCGTTGAAATGGTGCTGCGCGACAACGGTTTCCGCGGCAAGTTCTACATCCTCAACAGCGCGGGCGGCGTGATGCCGGCCTCGGAAGCGGCCCGCAAGCCGGTGCTGCTGATCGCCAGCGGCCCGGCCGGCGGCGTGCTGGGATCGCTGCAGCTCGCGAAGGCCTTGGGCCATCGCAACGTCATTACCACCGACATGGGCGGCACCAGCTTCGACGTCTCGCTCATCGTCGATGGCAAGCCGCTGGTCTCCGCCAGCCACGAGGCCGGCGGCTATCACCTGAATACGCCGATGATCGATATCCTGGCCGTGGGTGCCGGCGGTGGCTCGATCGCGCGGGTGGAGGACGGGCTCTTGCGCGTCGGCCCCGAAAGTGCCGGCGCGCGACCCGGCCCCGTCTGCTATGGCCGCGGTGGCACGCAGGCGACCGTGACCGATGCCGACGTCGTGCTCGGCATCATCTCGCCCGACAATTTCCTGGGCGGGCGGATGAAGCTCGACCTCGAAGCGGCGCGCGAGGCGATCCGAACCCAGATCGCCGAGCCGCTCGGTCTCGGCATCGAGGAGGCGGCCGCCGGCATCGTGCGGATCGTGAACGGCCATATGGCCGACACGCTGCGCGAGGTCTCGATCGGGTGCGGCTTCGATCCGCGGGATTTCGTGATCTTCGCCTATGGCGGCGCCGGCCCCGCCCATTGCGCCGGCTATGGCGCCGAGCTGGGCGCCAGCCGCATCCTCATTCCCGCCACCAGCATGGCGCATTCGGCCTATGGGGCGCTGGCCTCCGACATCCATCATTCGAGCGAGCGCTCGCAGCTCATGCGCGGCGGCGGCAGCGGCCGCCGGCCCTGGGAAGGGATCGATGTCGAACAGGTCGCCGAGATCTTCGCCGATCTCGAGGCGCGCTGCATCGCCGGCATGGAACGCACCGGCCTCGCGCGCGAGCATGCGAGCGTGGTGCGGACCGTCGATATGCGCTATCGCCGCCAGACCCACGATCTGATCGTGAACTTCCCGGACGGTCCGGTGGATGCCGCCGCCGTGCGGAAAGCGGTCGAGCGCTTCGAGGCCGATTATGAGGGGCTTTATGGCCGCGGCTCCGGCTTCAGCGATGCCGGCGTCGAGCTCGGCACCTTTCGCATGCAGGCGACCGGCCATAACATGGCGCCGGCGCCGCAATGGGTGGGCGCGCGTCATGCGCCGGTACCGGGCTCGCGTCTGGTCTTCGAGCCCAGTGTCGGCACGAAGATCAAGGTGCCGGTCTGGCAATGGCTCGATCTGCCGGTCGGTCACCAGATCGACGGACCGGCGGTGATCGAGCATCCCGAGACGACGGTCTATGTCGGCGTCCGGCAGACGGCGCTGATCGATTCGACCGGCAATCTCTCCATCGATCTTGCGGAGGTGCAGCGATGACTGCCGCGACCGTCCTCAAAGCCGACAACACATCCCGCATCGATCCCATCACCTTCGAGGTGATCCGCCACAAGCTCCAGGCGATCACCGAGGAGCAGGCCATCACCCTGAAGCGGGTGTCGGGCTCGCCAGTGGTGACCGAGGCGACCGACTTCAACAACGGCCTCTATCTGGCCGACGGCTCGATCGTGACCATGGGCCCGCAGGTGATCTTCCACACCGGCACCATGTCGACGGTGATCCGCAACATCATCAAAGATTTCGAGCCGCGCGGCGAGATTCGCGAGGGCGACATGTTCATCCTCAACGATCCCTACAAAGGCGCGATCCACCAGCCCGATGTCTCGATCGTGGCGCCCTTCTTCTATCAGGGCCGGCATTGCGGCTGGGCCGGCTCCTGCGCCCATCAGCTAGACGTCGGCGGCATGAGCTTCGGCAGTTGGGCCTATCGCGCCACCGAGGTGCAGCAGGAAGCGATGCTGCTGACCGGCCTCAAGCTGATCGACGGCGGGAAGCTGCGCGAAGATCTGTGGCAGATGATCATGAGCATGACCCGGCTGCCGAACTATCTGGGTCTCGACCTCAAGGGCATGATCGCGGCGAACCACGTCGCCATCCAGCGCCTGACCGAGCTGTTCGATCGCTATGGCATGGAGACGGTCGACTCCGTCATGAACGCCGAGATCGACGCCTCGGAGCGGCGCATGCGCGAGCGCTTACGAAAGATTCCGGACGGTGTCTACCGCGCCCGCGACTATATCGACCATGACGGCCATACCAACGCGCTCTACCGGGTCTGCCTCGCCATCCACAAGAGGGGCGACACGCTCGAGTTCGATCTCGAGGGCACCTCGGAGCAGGCGCCGGGTTTCATCAACTGCACCTGGTCCGGCATGAAGGGCGCGCTCCTCACCGGCCTGCTGCCGATCCTGGCGCCCGACATCCGCTGGAACGAGGGCGTGCTGCGGCCCGTCACCATCCATGCGCCCGAAGGCACACTCTGCAACGCCAAATGGCCGGCGCCGGTCTCGGGCGCCACGGTCTGCGCGGTCTGGATCGTGATGAATGTCGCGGTCGCCGCCCTCTCGCGCATGGTCAGCTGCGCGCCCGACATGGTGCGCGAGGCGCAGGCCGTCACCAAGGGACAGATGTCGGTGCTGACCTTGGCTGGCCTCAATCGCAATGGCGAGGCCTATGGCACCCTGCTGCTCGATTCCATGGCCGGCGGCGGCGGCGCCTCGATCGACAAGGACGGGCTCGACGGCTCGGGCGACTATGATGTGCCGCGTCCCGCCATCGCCAATGTCGAGGCCAATGAAGCGTCGGGGCCGATCCTCTATCTGTTCCGTTCTTTCGTGCCGGACACGGCAGGCCCGGGGCGGATGCGCGGCGGCGGCTCGACCGGCCTGGCTCTGGTGGCGCATGACGTCGAGGGGCTGGACGCGATGGTGATTGGCCATGGGGTCGAAGTCCCGAACTCGACCGGCCTCTATGGCGGGCTGCCGGGCGCCTGCGCCTATCATCTCCTGAAGCGCAGCAACCAGAGCGTGGGCGCGCTCATAGACCGTTATTGGAATGCGGGCCAGGTGATGGCGGACGGCGATGTCGAGGATCTGGGCGCCAAGCCCGGCGGCTTCCGCATCGGCCAGGGCGACGTCTTCTGCTACACCTTCCAGGGCGGCGGCGGTTATGGCGATCCCCTGCTGCGCGCTCCGTCGCGCGTGGCGCAGGACATCCGCGACGGCCATGTCACGGTCGAAAGCGCCGCGGCGCTTTATGGCGTGGTGGCGTCCGGCAAATCGGCCGAAATCGACCTGGCCGCGACCGAAGCAAAACGCGACGCCATCCGGCGCGAGCGCTTTGGCGGCAGAAAGCCGAAGACAGCCGCCCCGCAGCCCCGCAACGATGCGAGCGCCGAGATGCGAATCGGCGAGGACCGCCATTTCCATTGCGCCTGCGGCGCCGATCTGGGTCCAACCTCGGAAGACTGGAAACCGAAGGCCGCGATGCGGAAAGTGCCGGCCAGCGCCTGCGGCCCTCATGTCCGGACCCATCGCGAGCTCGAGCTGCGGGAGTTCTCCTGCCCCGACTGCGCCACACTGTTGGAGCTGGAGGTCTGCCGCAAGGACGAGGACTCGCTCTGGAGCCTCAGCCTCGCCTGACGCGCAGGCCGCGCGGATCGCCGGGTTGATGACACGGCCCACGCCGATGCATAAGGGGGCGTGGACAATCTCGCCCTCAAAGATTATCGCGTCGCCGTGATCGGTGGCGGCCCTGCCGGCCTGATGGTCGCCGAGGTCATCGCCCGCGCAGGCCTGGCCGTGACCCTGTTCGAGCGGATGCCCAATGTCGGGCGCAAGCTTCTGATGGCGGGACGCGGCGGCCTGAACCTCACCCATTCCGAGCCTGTCGGTCGTTTCCGTGCGCGTTATGGCGAGGCGGCAACCTGGATGACCCCGCTTCTGGCGGCTTTCCCTCCGAAGGCCCTGATCGACTGGTGCGAGACGCTGGGACAACCGACCTTCATCGGCAGCAGTGGGCGGGTCTTTCCCAAGGCGATGAAGGCAAGCCCCTTGCTGCGCGCCTGGGTCCGTCGGTTGGAAGGGCTGGGCGTTCGCATCGTCACCCGCACGCAATGGACGGGTTGGAACGCGGCCGGTGCGCTGACCTTCGCGGACGACACCCGCTTTGCCGCGGATGCGGTCGTTCTCGCCCTGGGCGGCGCTTCCTGGCCCCGGCTGGGTGCGGATGGAAGCTGGATGGCCCTGTTGCCCGATGTCGAAATCGCACCGCTGCGGCCGGCAAACTGCGGCTTCGCGGTCGAGTGGTCAGCACCCTTTCGCGGCCGCTATGCCGGCACGCCGCTGAAGCGGATTGCCCTCGCCTTCGCCGGTCTGACCGTCGCGGGTGAGGCTATGATCACCGCGAAGGGGATCGAGGGCGGCGCCGTCTATGCGTTGGCAGCATCCCTGCGTGACGCGATCTCACGCGAGGGATCGGCCCTGCTCCATATCGACTTGCGCCCGGACGTGACGATCGCGGCGCTCACCGAACGGCTCGGATCGCGCGGCAGCGCCTCGCTTTCCACCTTCCTGCGCAAACGCGCCGGCCTGCCGCCGGTCGCGGTCGGCCTGGTGCAGGAGGCGCTCCATGCCGGTGAAACCAAACCGTTGGCGGCGCTGATCAAGGCGCTCCCCCTGCGGCTGACCGCACCCTTCGGATTGGCGCGCGCGATCTCCACGGCCGGCGGCATCGCCCGCTCGGAGCTGGACGAGCGGCTGATGCTGCGCCGCCGGCCCGGCCTCTTCGCCGCCGGCGAGATGCTGGACTGGGAAGCACCCACGGGCGGCTATCTCCTGCAGGGCTGCATGGCGACGGGTGTCGCTGCCGGGCATGGCGTGCTGCAGTGGCTGCGGGAAAAGAAGCCGCCCGTGCGATAGTCGAGCCTCTCGATCGTCCTACTTCGCCTTGGCGCAGTAGGCGCAGATCTTGTTGCCGTCCAGATCGCGGACATAGGCCGTGTAGTTGGTTCCATCGGCAGGGCGGGGGCCCGGCTTGCCTTCGTTCGTGCCGCCATTCGCAAGGGCCGCCGCGTAGAACCCGTCGACCGCTTTCTTCGACTTCGCCGCGAGCGCGATCATCGTGCCATTGCCGAACGTCGCCGTCTTCTTGTTGTAGGGCTTGGTCACATAGAACTGCGACTTCGCCGGCGCGTTCTTCGGTCCGTAGCCGACATAGCGGGTGTCCATACCCGTCTGAACGAGCCCGAGCGGCGCCAGCGCGGCATCGTAGAATTTGGCGGCGCGCTTCACGTTGTTGGTCCCAACCATGATGTAGGCAAGCATGCTGTTGTCCCCTGAAAAAGAGAGTTCCCGGCTGAACCGGTGTTGCGGGGGCAAAATGTACCGTCTTGGCTTTTCCCGCAAGGCCGCAGCGGGCCTGGACGAGGACTCCAGCAACGACGGGACCCGCGATAATCTTCCGCATCTGGGCTAGCCTGGGCGCGAACCCTCGCCGCCGCCAGGAGCGAGGATCGACGATCTGGAGGGAGCTTTCGATGGAGCGGATCGGTTTCGTAGGGCTGGGCCGCATGGGACGCCCGATGGCCGGCAATCTCGTGCGCAAGGGCTTCCCCCTCGCCGTCTACGACATCAACCCCGCCGCGGTGCGGGCACTGGTGGAGGTGGGTGCCAAGCCGGCCAACGGCGTGCCGGGCGTGGTCGAGGGCAGCGACGTGATCGTCACCATGCTGCCCAGCGGCATCGAGGTCGACGCCATCGCCGCCGGCCCGGACGGCATCTTCGCCCATGCCCGTCCCGGCCAGCTCGTCATGGATATGAGCACCATCGAGCCGCGCACCACCGACAAGCTCGCGGCCGAGGCGGCGAAGCGGGGGCTGGCCTTCGTCGATGCGCCGGTCGGCCGTCTGGCGAGCCATGCCGACCGCGGCGAATCGCTGTTCATGGTGGGCGGCACGGAAGCGGATTTCAAACGCGTGCTGCCGCTGCTCCAGGCGATGGGCACGACGATCCATCATTGCGGGCCGGTCGGCAGCGGCATCCGCACCAAGCTGGTCAATAATCTGCTGGCCGTCGCCGGTTGCCAGCTCAATGCGGAAGCCCTGGCCCTGTCGCAACGCCTCGGCCTCGACCTCGCCAAGACACTCGAGGTCATCCATGGGACCACGGCCACCAACGGGCAGCTCAAGCTCAACTGGCCCGGCAAGGTCCTGGCGGGCGACACCGCGCCCGGCTTCTCCATCGACCTGGCGCATAAGGATCTGTCGCTGATCATCGCGGCGGCGCAAGCGGAGACGATGGCGTTGCCCATGGTTTCGGCGGCGCGCGAGGCCTTCACCATGGCCCGCACCGCCGGTCATGGCGCCAACGACTTTTCTGCCATCGTCGACTGGTTCTGCTCGGTCTCCGGCGCGGCGAAGCCGCGACTACGGTAGGGTCGGGTGAAATGCTGCCTCTCTTTCTTCTCCCCCACCAGGGGGAGAAGGATGCGCAGGCTTAGTCGAAGCGAAGCGGAGACTTAGCCGGAGCCGGATGAGGGGGCTTTCTGCGGAAAGAGCGGGGCTGTCGGAACCACCCACCTCACCCTGCCCTTTCCCCCCGCTACGCGGGCGGAGAGGAAAGAAAAATCAAGCGAGGTGGCGATGCAACATGTTGCCGAGATCCCTCTGGCATCGGCCAAGGCCGCATGGCAGGACTAGGATCGGGTCCAAGGGCGGGGAGAAGGGGAACGCCGGCATGGCGGAGGCGGGCAGGACGGAGAGCTTGGGCTGGCCGGCGGCGATCCATGCCGCGCTCAAGAAACATGATGTACGACAAGTTGCCTATGTCCCCGACGGCGGCCATACCGAGCTGCTGCAGCGCGTGCATGCCGACCCGGCCATGACACCGGTGCTGCTGACCAGCGAGCAGGAGGGTGTGGGCGTCGTGACCGGCGCCTGGCTGGGCGGGCAGCGCAGCGCCCTGGTCATGCAGTCCAGCGGCGTCGGCAATTGCGTCAACATGCTGTCGCTGGTGCGGCTCTGCCAGCTGCCCTTCCTGGCGCTGGTGACGATGCGCGGCGAATGGGGCGAGTTCAATCCCTGGCAAGTGCCGATGGGCTCGACCACGGCGCAGGCCTTCCAGCTCATGGGCATCCAGGTGCAGCGCGCCGAGACGCCCGACGAGGTGGCACCCGTGATGCAGGCCGCCTGCTCCATGGCCTTCGAGGGCGGCACGCCGATGGCGGTGCTGCTGGCCCAGCGCCTGATCGGCGCCAAGGAGTTCCTGAAATGACCGTAACCCGGTTCCAGCGCCGCCCGGCGGTGGCGCGCCTCCTGGCGGGGCGGAAGGATCTCCTGGTGGTGAGCGGGCTGGGCGCGCCCAGCTATGACGTCGCCGCGGCCGGCGAGCATGAGCGCAATTTCTATCTCTGGGGCGCCATGGGCAGTGCGGCGCTGGTCGGCCTCGGCCTGGCCCTGGCCCAGCCCAAGATCCCGGTGCTGGTGGTAACGGGCGACGGCGAGATGCTGATGGGCCTGGGCGGCCTCGCCACGGTGGCGCTGCGCAATCCGGGCAATCTCTCGATCGTGGTGCTGGATAACGGCCTCTATGGCGAGACCGGCGGTCAGGAGAGCCACACCTCGGGCCCGACCGACCTGCCGGCGGTCGCACGCGGCTGCGGCATCGCCGATGCCCGGACCGTGACCGGCGAAGCCGATCTCGACGCCCTGGCGACGCGTGTGCACGCGACCGGCCATGGCACGCTCTTCGCGCGCCTGCCGATCGATCCGGCCGCGCTGCCGCGCATCCTGCCGCCGCGCGACGGGGTGTTCCTGAAGAACCGGATGAGGGGCGCGCTGGGGCTGGCGCCGCTTTGAGCTTGCCGGCCGGCCCAGGCCGGCCATGATACCGATATCGTCTTCGTGACCAGGTAGGGTGGGTGACAATTCGAATTGAGGAGGGACGCGCCATGCCGACCGCCACTGTGATCTATCCTGAGTTTGACCGGCCGCTGAGCGAGGATGCCGAGCGCAGCTGGACCCTGCCCGCGCGCTACTACTTCGACCCCGCCATCTACGGTGCGGAGCGCGAGAAGATCTTCTTCAAGAGCTGGCAATATCTGGGCCATAAGAGCCAGGTCGCGAACCCCGGCGACTTCATCACCGGCACTGTCGTCGACCAGCCCGTCTTCGTCCTGCGGGACCGCACGGGCGAGCTCAAGGCCTATTACAATGTCTGCCTGCATCGCGCGCATGAGCTGCTGAAGGGCGAAGGCAGCCTCCGCTCGGCCGCGATCACCTGCCCCTACCATGCCTGGACCTATGATTTCGGCGGGACCCTGCGGGCCGCGCCCAACACCAAGCAGGTCAAGGATTTCATCCCCGAGGACTTCAAGCTGACGCCGATCCGGGTCGAGCTCTTTGCCGGCTTCGTGTTCGTCAATCTCGATCCGGACGCCAAGCCGATGACGGAGCAGGTCGGTTGGCTCGCGGAGGATCTGCACAAGCATGTGCCGGATTTCGACGATCTCAAGCTCTATGAGGGCCGTGCCATCGGGAACGCGGTGACGAAGGCCAACTGGAAGGTCATCGTCGACAATTATGTCGAATGCTATCACTGCTCGAAGGCGCATCCGGCCTTCGCCGACATGATCGAGATGACGGAGTACAAGAACGACATCATCGGCCCGGTCTCGCGCCAGCTGGGAATCAACACGAGGCCGAAGAACAGCGCCTACGAGTTCTCGCCCGACGCGCCGGTCACCCATGCCGCCTTCTGGTTCATGTGGCCGAACGTCACCTTCAACATGATGCCGGGCGACACCCAGCTCTCGGTCGCCGTCGTGCAGCCCAGGGGACCCGAGGAATCCGTCTTCTGGTCGCACAACTACCGCCTCAGGGCCGAAACCGACCCCGCCAAGCTCGCCTATGGACGCACGGTGCTGGGGCCGGAGGACAACGACCTCTGCGAATCGGTGCAGCGCGGGCTGCATGCCCGCGTCTATAAGCAGGGCCGCATCATCGTCGACCCCGCGCGCAGCGGCATCGGCGAGCATGGCATCCATCATTTTCACCGCATGGTGAAGACGGCGCTCGATCGTTAGCGGCGGCTGAGGCGTTCAGACGCGGCGCGTTGCTTGCGAAACCACCTGACTTCGAATCCGGATTCTTGTGACAATGCGGACCATCCACGGTGATCTGCTTCAATTCGCGCTCGATGGGCGGTTCGATATCATCGTGCATGGCTGCAATTGCCAATGCCAAATGGGCAAAGGCATTGCTCTTTCGATAAAGCAGCGCTTTCCCGAGGCGTACGCCGCAGATTGCGCAACATCGAAAGGTGATCCGACCAAGCTCGGAACGATATCAGTGGCGGAAATCAGGCGGGAGAATCGGACTTTCCACATCGTCAACGGCTACACACAGTTTCACTGGCGGGGTGACGGGGTGAAGGCCGACTATGAGGCGATCCGGAACGTTATGAGGGCCGTCAAGGCCAGGTTCGCCGGCAAAAGCATAGGTTACCCAAAGATTGGTGCGGGTCTTGCGGGAGGCGATTGGGGAATCATCGCTCCCATCATTGAGCATGAGCTCGCGAGCGAAAATCACGCTTTTGTCGAATACAAAGCATGAGGCGCGATGGCATCCGGTCGCGGCGCATCGTGGGGAGGAGAAGCAACCCGCAAGACGTTACAGATCGGCGACGTGTTTTTTGGCTTGTCGGAGAATGTCGACCGACAGCTTCGGGTCCATGACGATCCGGGACAGGGTCAGCGCCCCGAGCATCAGGGAGAGCGCGGCCAGGACCCGCTTTTTCGCCGCCTCGGGCTTGGTCTTTTCCAGCCGTTCGGCGAGGCTGTCGACAAGCTTCAGAATGCCCGCCGTCGCCGCCGCGCGGGTGTGATCGTCACCCCGGGCGAGTTCGCTGCCGAGGGCCGCAAACGGGCAGCCGCCGGACGGGTCATCCCTATGCTTCGTCGAGAGGTAGTCTGCTGCGATCGCTTCCAGCGGATTGCCCTTGGCCTTGTGGGAACAGGCGGCCAGCAATGAACCCACTTCCGGATCGACGGCCGCGGCGCAGGCTTCGGCCACGAGCTGATCCTTCGAGTCGAAATGCCGGTAGAAGCCGCCATGGGTCAGGCCGGCCGCCGCCATCAGCTCGGACAGGCCCGTCTCGCTGATGCCCTTTCGGCGGAACTCGGCAGCCGCCGTCTTGACGATGCGCTGCCGGGTTCTGGCAGCTTCCTGTTTCGACTTCCTCATAAGGCACCGCTCTCTTCAATCCGCGCTTGCGCTGGGATTTCTGGCCTCCCCTTGACCGTTGGATTGTAACAGCATCGAAAAGTTCACGCTCGCAGAACCGCCGGGGTCTGAATCGGGCCGATTCAAGGATTCCCAGCGGACATCAGGGGCGTTCCCGAGTTGCTGGCGGCGTCGAGCCGGGCCCGCCGCCGGCCGCCGATCTTGCGGACGACCGTGTAGAAGACGGGCGTGAACAGCAGGCCGAACAGGGTCACGCCCAGCATCCCGAAGAACACCGCCGTGCCGAGCGACTGACGCATCTCAGCGCCGGCGCCGGTCGCGACCACGAGCGGCACGACACCGAAGATGAACGAGAAGGACGTCATCAGGATAGGGCGGAGCCGCGTGCGCGCGGCACTCACGGCGGCCTGAGCCGCGGCGGCCCCTTCCTCCTCGGCCTGACGTGCGAACTCGACGATCAGGATGGCGTTCTTGGCCGCGAGCCCCACCAGGACCACAAACCCGATCTGTGCCAGGATGTCGATCGGCATGGTGCGCGCGAGCAGGCCCGTCACCGACGCCAGAAGGCACATCGGCACGATCAGCACCACCGCCAGCGGCAGTTTCCAGCTCTCATACTGTGCAGCCAGGACGAGAAACACGAAGAGCGCGGCAGCGCCGAACACCAGCAGCGTCGGCGTACCGCGCTGCTGCTGCTGGAAGGCCAGATCGGTCCATTCGAAGCCGATGCCGGGTGGGAGAACCTCGTGGGCAAGTTCCTCCATGCGGTGCAGCGCTGTTCCCGTCGCCACGCCTGGCGCGGCAGCGCCCAGAATTTCGGCCGCCGGGAAGAGGTCGTAGCGCGGCACGCGATAGGGTGCCGTCTCGTCTCTCAAACGGGCCACCGTACCGATCGGCACCATCTCGCCCGTGGCGTTGCGGGCCTTGAGCCGCGCGATGTCCGCCGCGTTCTGTCGGAAACCGCCGTCGGCCTGCGCGATGACCTGGTAGGTCCTGCCGAGATAATTGAAGTCGTTCACATATTGCGAGCCCAGATAGACCTGCAGGGTGGAGAAGACATCGGTCGGCGTGAGCCCGACCATCTGGGCCTTCTCGCGGTCGATGTCGGTATAGACCGTGGGCGAGGCGGTGCTGAACAGTGTAAACGCGCCCCCGATCGCCGGATCCTTGTTGGCGGCAGCGACCAGGGCCTGCGCCGCATGCGCCAACGCTTGCGAGCCCAGCCCAGCCTGGTCCTGCAGCATCATCTTGAAGCCGCCGGTGCTGCCGATGCCCTGCACGGGCGGCGGCGGGATGGTCAGCACATAGGCATCCTGGATCACCGACAGGCGCTTGCGCAGATCGGCCAGCACCGTGTTGGCCGTGACGCCGTCGATCGAATGATTGTAGAGCGAGGGCAACCCTGAGAAGATCGTTCCGGCGTTGGACGCGACCGTGAAGGTGGTCGCATCGAGACCCGCGAAGGGTGCCACATGCTCGATGCCCGGCGTGCCGAGGATGATCTCGATCGCCTTTTTAACGACCGCCTCGGTTCGGTCCAGCGTGGCGCCGGGGGGAAGCTGCACCACGGTGATGAGGTAGCCCAGGTCCTGCTCGGGGATGAAGCCCGTCGGCGCGCGCGAGAACTGCACGCCGGCGAGACCGATCAATCCCACATAGACCACGAGAACCACGACCGCGCCTCGAATGAGGCGGCGCGTCAGGCTGCCATAGCCGTTGGACAGCCACTCGAAGCCGCGATTGAACCTGCCGAAGCCGGCTTGCAGAAGGCGGCGCGCCAAACCGCCCCGTGCTTCGTTGTGCGGATCGTGCGCTTTGAAGAGCACGGCGCAGAGAGCGGGGCTGAGCGTCAGCGAGACGAAGCAGGAGATCACGGTCGAGGCCGCGATCGTCACCGCGAACTGGCGAAAGAACTCGCCCGAGATGCCCGAGAGGAACGCGGAGGGGACGAACACCGCGCAGAGCGTCAGCGCGATGGAAATCAGTGCGCCGCCGACCTCGTCCATCGTCTTGTGGGCGGCCGCCCGCGGGGCCATGCCGAGGCGCAGATTGCGCTCGACATTCTCGACCACGACGATCGCATCGTCGACCACGATGCCGACGGCCAGCACCATGCCGAACAGCGACAGATTGTTGAGCGAGATTCCCAGCGCGTAGAGGACGGAAAACGTGCCGACGAGCGACACCGGGATGGCCACGACCGGGATGACCGCAGCCCGCCAGTTCTGCAGGAAGAGGAACACGACACCGACGACAAGCAGGATCGCGACAAAGATCGTGGTGATCACCTCGTCGATGGATTTGCTGACGAAGATCGTGGGGTCGTAGATGATCTTGTAGCCGAGGCCGGGCGGAAAATCCTTCCCCAATCTTTGCATCGTGGCGATGACTTCCTGCTCCACGGCCAGAGAGTTCGCCCCGGGTTGGGAGAAGATCAGGAGCGGCAAGCCTGGAACGCGATCCATGAAGCTCGTCGACCCATAGTCCGCAGCCCCGATCTCGACGCGACCGACATCCTTGAGGCGCGTCACCCGCCCCTGATCGTCGGATTTGAGGACGATGTCGCCGAACTGCTCGGGCCTGGAGAGCCGGCCAAGCGTCTGGACATTGATCTGATAGGCCTCGTGCGAGGGGACCGGCGGCTGGTTCAGTATACCCGCTGATACTTGCAGGTTCTGTGCGCGCAAGGCGTCGAGCACCTCGCCGGCATTGAGATTGCGGGCGGCGACCTTGTCCGGATCGAGCCAGATGCGCATGGCATATTCGCGCGCTCCCTGAAACTGCACGTCGCCGACGCCCGGCAACCGCGCCAGGGCGTCCTTCACATGCAGCACCGCGTAGTTCGACATATAGAGAACGTCGCGCGAACTATCCGGCGAATACATATGGACGGCGAGCAGAATGCTGGGCGTGGCTTTGCGGACCTGTACACCCTGCCGCTGGACGTCCTCGGGGAGCCGTGGCAGCGCGTCCTCGACCCGGTTCTGCGTCAGCATCTGCGCGACGTTCAGGTCGGTTCCGATGCGGAACGTCACCGTGACCGTCAGCTTGCCGTCGCCGGTCGACTGGCTGCTCATATAGAGCATGTTCTCGACGCCGTTGATCTGCTGCTCGAGCGGCGTCGCGACGGTCCGCGATACGGTCTCGGCCGAGGCACCCGGATAGGTCGTCGTCACCTGCACCGTCGGCGGCACGATCTCCGGATATTGCGCGACCGGCAGGATGAAGAGTGCACCCAGCCCGACGAGCGTCACGAAAACGCTGAGCACCGTGGCGAAGATCGGCCGATCGATGAAGAAATGCGTCAGGCGCATGGTGGCGCTCCCGTCCTACCCTTGGCCGTCGACAGCGGCGTTGTAGCTGATCGCCCCGTCCTGCGGCGTGACCTTGCCTCCCGGAATGGCGCGGACGATGCCGTCGATGATCACGCGGTCGTCAGGCGCGAGGCCGGACCGGATGACCCGCAACCCGCCGCGCAGGTCGCCGGTCTCGACGGGCTTGGGCAGGACGGTTCCGTCGGGGGACACCGTCATCACGATATGCTGCGTCTGGTCGAGCAGGACGGCGGCGTCCGGCACCATGAGAGCCGGCGCAGGAGGGGCGACCGCGAGACGAAGCCGCCCGAACTGGCCGGGCGTCAGGAAGAAATCGGGATTGGGAACCAGGGCCCGGGCGTGGATCGTGCCGCTCGAGCGATCCATGCTGTTGTCGACGAACTCGAGCGTCCCGTGCCGCGTGACCTGATTCTCGTCGCTGAGACTGATGTCGACCTGATCCGCTTGCGGACTCGAAACGGCCGCCCGCTGACGCGAGAAGGTCAGATAGTCGGATTCGCTCATGTCGAAATCGAGATGGATCGGATCGAGCGAGACGAGTGTCGCCAGCAAGGTCGTCGGGCTGCTGGCGAAGCGGCTGCCGGCGATCAGGCTGCCGACCGACGGCAGATGCTCGCCGATGCGCCCGGTGAAGGGCGCGTAGATGCGGCAATGCTCGATGTCGAACTGCACGTCTCGGATCTGCGCCTTGGCGTCGTCGATCGCGGCCTGCGCGTCGCCCTGGTCGAAGGTGCGCTGGTCGACGTTCTCGGCAGAGCCGAAATCGCTGCGTCTCAGCGTCTGGGCGCGGACAAGCTGGCTTTTCGCCAGCGCCAGGCGCGAGGTCGCCGCCTCGAGTTGCGCATTGGCCTGGGCCAGCTTGATCTCGTAGGGCTGCGAATCGATGACGAACAGAAGATCGCCCTGCTGGACGATCTGCCCATCCTTGAAGTGGATCTCGGTGAGCGTCCCTCCGACCTGCGCCCGCAGCTCGACGCGGTCGACAGCCGAGAACCGGCCGATGAAGCCGATCTGGGTGTCGATGTTGGCCAGGAGCGGCTTGCTCACCGTGACCGGTGCCGGTGCCGGGGGAGTGGCGGCCTGGGCGGTCTGACCGCCCTCGCGATGCGAGAGACCGAACCAGGCGCCGCCGGCGAGCATGATCACGACGATGCCCACCAGCCACGGCCAGACCGACCGTGAAGACTTGGCCGGCAGATGTTGGCTCTCGGCCTCAGGCCATTTGCTGATTTCGTTCATGGGACTGCCCTGTTGGCCCTCGAAGGCCCGCTCTCCCTGCTCGTCGAGGACGATCTGCCGCTCGTTCGTCGATTGAAACCCGTCATCCATCCCGCACCCTCCGAGCCCTCGGGAAGAGCCCGAGGGCTTCCGAGATGGTTGTGAAATCCGCCTTGCGTCACACGATAGCCCCTGACGCCAGCATGGGAATAAGATGTCATGTAACATCTATATTCGCAGGTAGATGATGATCGACATGCAAGCCGTCAAGGGGTCCGTAGGCTGAAGACATCCGAGGGGGTTGTCCGGTAGCCGGGAACGGCGAGATCGACAGGCGTGAACGACACCGGTCCACGTCATACGTCGAGAAAGGGGCAAGGCGGTCGTCGACGATGGAAGTGGATTATGCCGGTCAGACAGAGCTTATCGTCGCCGGACGGACGGCGCCATCAGAGGGCGTGCTCGAGACCTGTCTTTGTGGTTACCGGTGCAACATCGGCGTTACCGATGCAATATCGGCCGCGGCAAAATCGTCGACAGCCACAACGGCGGCGACGGCCTTCTCCATCTCTTCCAACTGCCGGTCCTCGGCGTCGGTGATCAGGTTCTGCTGCCGGGCGATGTGGCGGTCGCGAACATGCGCGTGTCTCAGCCTTCGGGCGATGTCGCCGGCTTGCGTCACCAGCGTGAAGGCCCGCACCAGCCGGCCGATCCCATCGTCGCCGCCCTCCAGGAACACGCCCGCGGTCAACCGGTCCCGCGTTTCGGAGGGTTCGAGAAGAAGCCGGGCGCATCGCTGTCTCAGACTGTCCGACGGCCCCCGGCGCTCCCGTCCGAGGGGCAGGACGACAAGACGCGCAAAAGCGGCGACGAAGCGGTTCGGCAGATTCGCCAGCACCTGATCGAGGCGCGTTTCGATGGTCTCGTAGCCGCTTTCCACAGCATAGGCGACGAGGCAGAGATCGCTGTCCTGGCGGCCTTCGTCCTGCCAGCGTTTGAGGATGGCCGAAAGCAGATAGAGCTCGGACAGAATATCGCCGAGGCGCGCGGACAACATCTCCTTGCGCTTGAGCGCGCCGCCCAATGTCAGCAGCGCCATGTCGGTCAGCAGCGCGAACGCGGCGGAATAGCGGCCCAGTTGCCGATAATAGCCGGTTGCGGCCCCAGCGAGGGGAGCAGGCGCGAAGCGGCCGCCCGTCCAGTTTCGAAATCCCGCACGCAGCAGGGTACACAAGCTATGTCCGACATGTTTCCAGAAGGCGCGGTCGAATCGCTCCAGCCCCTTCTCGCGATCCTTCTCGCTCAGCGCCATCATTTCTTCGAGCAGATAGGGATGACAACGGATCGCGCCCTGGCCGAAGACCATCAGGTTGCGCGTCAGGATGTTGGCGCCCTCGACCGTGATGCCGACCGGGATCGCCCGGTAGATGTTCCCCAGATAGTTCAGCGGACCGTCGATGACGCCCTTGCCGCCATGCACGTCCATCGCGTCGTTGACGACAACGCGCATGCGCTCGGTCGCCTGGGATTTCAGGATCGCGGCGATGACGGCCGGATGATGGCCCTGGTCCAGCGCCGCGCAAGTCAGGCGGCGTGCGGCGTCCAGCAGATAGGCGGTAGCCGCGATGCGGGCCAGCGGCTCCTGGATGCCTTCGAACTCGCCGATCGGAATATGAAACTGCTCGCGCAGGCGGGCATAGGCGCCCGTCGTATAGGCGGCAAAGGCGGCACCGGCGGCGGACAGCGAGGGGAGCGAGATGCCGCGGCCGGCGGCCAGCGCCGTCATCAGCATCTTCCAGCCTTGGCCGGCGCGCTCGGGCCCGCCGATGATGTTGCCGAGCGGAATGAAGACATCGTGACCCTGGTTCGGGCCGTTCTGGAAGGCTTGCAAGGACGGCAGATGCCGTCGCCCGATCTCGACGCCCGGCGTGTCCGTGGGCACGAGCGCGACCGTGATGCCGAGCTCTTCTTCCTGGCCCAGGAGATGATCGGGGTCATAAAGCTTGAAGGCGAGCCCGAGGACGGTCGCGATCGGTCCCAGCGTGATGTAGCGCTTGTGCCAGTTGAGGCGGATGCCGAGCGTGTCTTTTCCATCGACGACGCTGCGACAGACCACCCCCTGATCGATCATCGACGCGGCATCGGAACCGGCCTCGGGGCTGGTCAGCCCGAAACAGGGGATCTCGCGGCTGTCGGCCAGGCGCGGCAGCCAATGCTCGCGTTGCTCCTTGGTGCCGAACCGCAGCAGCAGCTCGCCGGGCCCGAGCGAGTTCGGCACCATGACGGTCACGGCGCAGGCGATGGAGCGCGACGAGAGCTTTCGGATCACTTCGGAATGGGCGAAGGCCGAGAAGCCGAGGCCGCCATATTCCTTGGGAATGATCATCCCGAAGAATCGATGCGCCTTGAGGAAATTCCAGATCTCGGGCGGAAGGTCGCGCAGTTCCCAATTGATGCGCCAATCGTCGAGCATCCGGCAGAGCTGGTCGGCAGGCCCCGAAAGGAACGCCGCTTCCTCCGGCGTCAGGACGGCGACGGGTGTCCCGAGCAGCTTCGACCAATCGGGATTGCCGGTGAAAAGATCCCCATCCCACCAGACATCGCCAGCCTCGAGCGCCTCGCGCTCGGTATCCGACATGGTGGGGAGCGCCTTGCGCGCCCAGGCAAAGACCGGCCGGGTGAGAACATCCCGGCGAAAGCTATGCGCGCTCATCGGCGGCTCCGCTATCGAGTCGGCGCGGACGGATCGGCACCGATCTTCATAAGCCTTCTCAATGGGGGGCGCCAGAGTCGGGTTCCCTGCTGAACCCGGCAAAGCAGGGCCCGGCGCCGCTGGAAGCGGGAACGGGGACGCTCATGCAGCGTTGTTATCTCTGCGCGAGCGCCCCCCGCCCTCACCCCAGGATGCATCAGATCGTGATCGTGAGCTTCGATTGGCCAGGACAAAGCGCGGATGGGCCAATCTTGCTCAAATTTCGACCCTCTCTGCGCCGAGTGAGCCCAATGGGGGGTGACGGGACGGCTGGAAGCGGACAGATAGTCCTGCTGCGGACGAGGGCATCAGAAAGGGAAACCGAAATGGCAAACGACCACCCCATCCATGCGCTGCGAATGAAGCTCGAGGAGGCGCGTCTCAAGGCCGTCGAAGCGCTGGCGGCGAAAAGCGGTACCGTCTCTGCCAATGGCTTGCAGGAGCTCGTGGCGATCCAGGTGGCCTTGACCGCCGTGCGCGAGGAAATCGCGGCTCATGGCGCGAGCCTCGGCTGGGGCGCCGAGAACGAGCTGGACTAGCGGCCTAACCTTGCCATTGCGGGCTGCATCAGCCGAGCGGCGACGGGCCGGCTCCGTTATGCCCTCCCGGCGAACTCCTGCTCCATGATCTCGATGATGGTCGCGGTCTTTCGTTCGACGGCGAGCAGCTGCCGGGGAAGATCGGACAACCGCGCGACGCGAACCGCTTCGCAGCCGAAGCCGTTCGCCAATATCTGGAAATCGGGCGTGACGTCGCTCTACTCGGCAGCGATCGTCTCGCTGCTGTCCGATGTCACGACTTGGTCGAGGATCCAGTTGGCGAGGATGTTCAGGTCCGTCTCGTCGCCGCAAAGGCGGGCGATCCGGGCATAGGGCGACTGGATCCCGGCGAACTGGCGCAGCGCGATATCCTTGTCTTCGCCCACGACGATGTCGTTGCGGCGGAAATAGTTCTGCGACAGCCGCTCGAAGTCGTCGCGCTTGAAATAGGATTTCGGGAACAGCGAGCTCACCGTCAGTCGCGATTTCTTCGCCGAGATCGGCTCGCTCTGGAAGACCAGCGCGCCGTCATTGCCGAGCGTCATCATCACGCCCGGCCGCAGCGTGCTGAAATAGGTCCCTCCGGTCTTGTCCTCGTCGATCTGGGGCATCGGCGGGAACCCGTCATAGCCGGGGAACGGCAGCAGCAGCTGGCTTCCCTCATGCTTTGCGAAGGTCAGATACTCCTCGCCCCTCGATTTCACATTGACATATTCCTGGGTCTGCCAGCGAGCCAGCGAGTCCTTATGCACATAGGGGATGTGGTAGGCGTCGATGTAGTTCTCGACGAAGCATTTCCAGTTGGCGTCCATCTCATAGACGACCTTCCGGCCGCAGGCCATGTCTTCGAGTTTGTGCGATGCCAGGGTGTCGACAAACGCGCCGAGATGCTGCTCGAGAGTCTGCGGACCTTCCTTGAAGCGGATGAAGATGAAGCCGCCCCAGGTGCCGCTCTCGATCTCGGCCAGCCCGAACTCTTCCTTGTTCGTGGCATCGATCAGAGGCTTCCCGTCGCGGTCGTTATAGTTCGGTGCGCCGATGTGGCGTCCATCCAGGCCGTAGGTCCAGAAATGATACGGGCAGCGAAAGGCCTTGCAGTTGCCGGAACCCGTGGCGACCATCGCGCCGCGATGGCGGCAGGTATTGGCGAACACGCGGACCCTCTCGTCCTTGCCGCGCGCCAGGAGCAGCGGAACGCCGAGATAGGTCATGGAATGGAAATCGCCGACATTCGGAACGATCTCGGCGCGCTCCAGCATGTTCCAGCTGCGCAGGAAGATCCTTTCCTTCTCCGCCTGGTGGAAGCGCTCCGACGTGTAACACCAGAGCGGCAACGCCCGCATCAGCCGCCCGTCCCGGCGCACGGCCGCGTAGTGGCGCGGAGACAGGAGGTCTTCCGGCTCGAGCACGCCAAGATTGGCGCGATCTTCGTAGCCTGCATGCGTTGCCATGATTCGCTCCGACGGCGGTATAGTATGTAAACTAATATATGATAGTGTACTAACGATATCGATCCTGTCAAGCAGAGCGCCCGCTCGCTCCTGCCGGGATTGCGGCCGCATTCCCCGTTCTGGACCCGGGTTCATTGCGCGACGGTCTCGATCTGGATATGTGACGTAGGGCCGGATGCGGAGGGAAAACGTGGCGGGGATGAGGGAGCGGAAGCGGCAGGAGCGCAATGACACGATCATCGACGCGGCGATGGCGCTCTTCCAGCGCGACGGCTACGAGCAGACGACCATGGAGGAGATCGCCGCCCGCGCCGACATCTCGCCGCCCACTCTCTATCGCTACTTCCCCCGGAAAACCGAGCTCCTGATCGCTCTGTTCTGGAAAGAGCGCGAACGCCTCGCGGGCGCGCTGGAGGAATTTCACAAGAAATCCGCCGCGTGGGATGCCGTGAGCGCGGTTGCGGGACTTCTCTATCTCAACAACAGCGGCATCCGCTCGAAGAGCGAGCGCAAGCTATGGCGAGAGGCAACCGCGGCCCTCATGCGCATGCATGACGAGGCCAATGACGAATTTCGCGCGATCAAGAAATATTTCGAGGCGCATATCGAGCGGATGCTGCAGCGTCTGCACCGCGATGGCCTGATTGCCAGGGACACGCCCCTGCCGGCGATGATCAATGTCCTCTACGCCGTCGCGGCCGAGAACTATTACAGGATGATCGCGAACGAGTTCAGGAGCGCGGAAGACGAGAAGCGGATCATGGAAGACCAGGTCCGCTTGATTCTCAAAGGCTGGTTGATCGGCAAACAGACGCCCTGAGGCCGCGAAGACGCGTCGACGTGTCAAAAATTGTGGCGGACGGGGGGAGATTCGAACTCCCGATACCCTTGCGAGTATGCCGCATTTCGAGTGCGGTGCATTCAACCACTCTGCCACCCGTCCGTGGCGCCCGGTCGGGGCGGTTCCGCCGCGAGCCG
>NZ_JBOHKS010000276.1:0-10891 GCF_050729195.1 Hypericibacter sp. | reverse complement strand
CACGTACTTACTTGGTTGCATCCATCTTTTTAGTCATCGCTGTTACAGCGCTTCCGTTTTGGAAGGTGCCAGATTACGCGTTCGGTAAACTCTTGAAGCGAATCCGGCACAATGGATTTCGAAGAATGGCGGTTCGCCTTGGCGTAGAGTTTGATCCCAAGTTTCTTGACATCGATTGGGATAGCGGCACCCGCGAGCGGCATGACTAATAACCAGCAAATGTGGTGTAGATTCCTAAGATATATTGCCACCCCGCAAAGCCCTTGGCGTCAGGTCGATGCACCTGAGCTACGAGAACTCAAAGCTGGATCCTACAGGACGAAGGATCTTGCGCCGAACCCGGGAGAATGCCATCCTATGTGAACATATGTTCACATGCAAGGCCGGCGGACGATGCGGGCGGCGCTGCTTCAGGATGGCGGAAAGGCGCGGATTTCGGCGGCGGCGATCGAGCTGTTCGGCCGCAAGGGCTATGACGCGACCACGATCCGCGACATCGCCGAGACCGCCGAGATGTCGCTGGGCGCGCTCTATCGCCATTACGCCAACAAGGACGAGCTCGGCCGCGCGCTCTATGCCGAGGCGATCGCGCTCTGGTCCGAGCGGCTGCTCGAATCCGCGTCCGGTCTCGACGATCCCGCAGCGCGGCTCCGGGCCATGACCAAATTCTTCTGCCGCGCCTTCGACCGGGACCCGAATCTCTTTGCTTTCCTGCTGCTCAATCAGCATGGTCCGGCGCGGTCGTTCGATCCCAAGGCGGCGAACCCGCTCAAGGTTCTCGAAGCGGAGATCAAGCGCGGCGAGCAGGACGGCCGGATCCTGCCGGGCAACCGGCATCTGCGGGCGCTCTGCGTCCTGGGGGCCGTGCTGCAGCCGGCGGCTTCCTATTCACGGGGCGGGAAGACGGGGCTGGGAGCACTCGCGGAAGAGATCGCGGCGGCAGCGATCCGCGCCGCGGGCGTCATCGAACCAACAAGAAGATCAGGGGCGGGCATCCAATGACGGACGGCAATCACCAGGCCGGGGGCTATGGCGCCCTCCTGCGCCGGCGCGGGTTTCTGGCACTGATGGCGGCCCAGTTCCTGGGCGCCCTCAACGACAACATCCTGAAGATGACGGTCGTGCTGATCGCGACCGCCGCCGCCGGCACGGACTCGGCCGAGGCTGCCTCCTTCATCGCGCTCGCGGGCGGCGCCTTCATCCTGCCCTTCCTGCTGTTCTCCGGCTGGGCCGGCCAGATCGCGGACCGCAACCGCAAGGACCGCGTCATCGCCTATGTGAAGCTGTTCGAGGCTCCGATCATGCTGCTCGCCATTCCGGCGCTCATGAGCGGCAATGACTGGGCGATGCTGGGATCGCTGTTCCTGATCTCGACCCAGGCCGCCTTCTTCAGCCCCGCCAAGTACGGCATCCTCCCCGAAATCCTGGATACCGCGCAGCTCTCGCGCGGCAATGCGCTGCTCGAATCCTCGACCTTCCTCGCCATCATCCTGGGCGCCGTCATCGGCGGGGTGCTGTTCGACCTGGTGAGCCATGCCACGATCGGCTGGCTGATGGTGGGATTTGCGGTGGTCGGCGCCTTTGCGGCCTTCCATACCGAGCGCGCGCCGGCGCCGCGCGAGAAGCGCCGCTTCTCCCTGCGGCCCTCGGCCGACCTCATCCCCGGCTTCAAGGCGATCGCGTCCGACCGCGGCATGATCATGACCGCCGCCGGCATCACCTGGTTCTGGCTGCTCGCGGCCTTCCTGCAGATGATGGCGATCCGTCTCGGGCGCGAGGATCTGGGGCTCGGCGGCGGCGGCACCGGGCTGCTGCAGGCCGCCATCGCGATCGGCATCGGCCTGGGCTCGCTCGCCGCCGGCCGGCTCTCCGGGCCCAAGGTCGAGCCGGGGCTGGTGCCGCTGGGCTCGGTCGGCATGGGTGCCGCCTCGCTCTGGCTCGCCGGAGCGACCGGTTCGCTCAATGCCGCTCTCCCGGCCCTGGCGGCGCTGGGCTTCTTCGGCGGCCTCTTCATCGTGCCCTTGAACGCGGCCCTGCAGCAGAAGGCGCCCGTCAGCGAGCGCGGGCGCGTCGTCGCCTGCGCCAACATGATCGGCACGGTCGGCATCCTGCTGGCTTCGGGCCTCGCCTGGGTCATGGGCAGTGCCCTCCAATGGAGCACCAGCGCCGAGATCCTGGCGGCCGGCATCGGCACCTTCATCGCAACCGCGGTCGCGATCTGGCAGGTCCCCGAATATCTCGCGCGCTTCCTGCTGTGGCTCGCGACCCACACGCTCTACCGGATCCGGATCGAGGGCTCGGAGAACGTGCCGCAGCACGGACCCGCCCTCATCGTCTGCAATCACATGTCCTTCGTGGACGGGCTGCTGGTGGGCGCCTGCGTGCAGCGCTTCGTGCGCTTCATGGCCTGGTCGGGATTCTTCAAGGGCGGCTTCGGCTGGTTCCTGCGGCGGATGAAAGTCATCCCGGTCAGCGGCAAGGATGCGGTCAGCGCCATCAAGCGGGCGCGGGCCGAGCTTGAGGAAGGCCATGTGGTCTGCATCTTCGCCGAGGGCTCGATCAGCCGCACCGGCACCACCCTCCCCTTCAAGCGCGGCATGGAGCTCATCGCCGACGGCCTCGACGTGCCGGTCATCCCGGTCCATCTCGACCAGGTCTGGGGCTCGATCTTCAGCTACAAGGGCGGCAAGTTCTTCTGGAAATGGCCGGACCGGCTGATCCGTCCGGTGACGGTCAGCTTCGGCAAGCCGCTCGCCAAGCCCAGTGCCTGGGCCGCGCGCCGCGCCGTGCTGGCGCTCGGCAGCGACGCCTGGGCGCGGCGCCACTCGGCCAATGATTTTCTCCAGATCCGCATCCTCAAGACGGCCAAGCGCCGCTGGCGCAAATGCGCCCTCATGGACACCACCGGCCGGAAGCTCACCTTCGGCCAGACCGCGATCGCCTCGATCATCCTGGCGAAGCGGCTGCGCGCGCAGAAGCCCATGGTCGGCATCCTGATGCCGGCCTCGGTCGCCGCGGCGTTGCTCAATGTCGGGCTGATGCTGGCCGGCAAGACCCCGGTCAATCTCAACTTCACCGCCGGCCCCGAGGCGATGGCCTCGATGATCCGCCGCTGCGGCATCGAGACCGTCATCACCTCGAAGGCCTTCCTCGAGAAGGCCAAGCTCGAGACGCCGGCCGGAGCGCTCTATGTCGAGTATCTGCTCGCCAATATCTCGAAGCTCGACAAGCTGAAGGCGGCAGCGATGGCGCTGCTGCTACCATCGTCCTGGATCGCGCGCATCCTCGGCGGGGATTTCAGGGCCGCGAAGCCGCCCGCAACCGTGATGTTCTCCAGCGGCAGCACCGGCGAGCCCAAGGGCGCCGTGCTGAGCCACAAGGCGATCATCGCCAATCTCGAGGCGGTGGCGCAGGTGCTCTGGGTCGACCGTGACGATGTCATCGCGGGCGTGCTGCCTTTCTTCCACTCGTTCGGATTTACGGGAACGCTCTGCCTGCCGCTGGTGGCCGGCATCGGCGCCGCCTATCACGCCAATCCCCTGGATGCGAAGGCGATCGGGCCGCTGGTCAAGAAATCCTCGGCGACGATCCTGCTCGGCACACCGACCTTCCTGCAGACCTGGACGCGCGCCGCCGATCCCGGGGACATGAAGACTTTGCGTCATGTGGTGACGGGGGCCGAACGCCTGCGGCCCGAGATCGCCGATGCCTTCGCCGCCAAGTTCGGTCCTCGTCCGCTCGAAGGCTTCGGCATGACCGAGATGGGGCCCGTGGTCGCCGTCAACGGCATGGATGTCGAGGATGGCTCGGAGGCTCAGGCCGGGCATAAGGACGGCACGGTCGGCCGCCCGGTCCCCGGTGTTGCCGTGCGGACCGTCGATCCCGACACGTCCGAGGAAGTCCCGGACGGCACCGAGGGCATGCTGCTGGTCAAGGGTCCGGGCATGATGGATGGCTATATCGGCGATCCGCAGCGCACGGCCGAAGCCATGGTCGATGGCTGGTACAAGAGCGGCGACATCGCCCTCATCGATTCCGACGGCTTCATCAAGATCACCGGCCGGCTCTCGCGCTTCTCCAAGATCGCGGGCGAGATGGTGCCGCATGGAAGGATCGAGGACGCCGTCCTGACGATCCCCGGCGTGCGCGCGGCCATCGTGGTCGCCGCCCCCGACCCTGCCAAGGGCGAACGCATCGTCGTGCTCTATGAAGGCGACGCCACGCCCGAAGCCGTGCTCGAAGGATTGGGCGCCTCGGGCCTGCCGAAGCTCTGGCTCCCCAAGCGCGACGGCGTGCATAAGCTCGACGCGGTGCCGCTGCTGGGCTCGGGCAAGGCGGATCTCAAGAAGGCCAAGGAGATCGCGGCGGCGGAGTAAGGGACGGTTGAGGCGGAGGCCGCGCGCATTGGCCTCAAGAACCCGCGGTGCTAGGATCGCTGTCTCGCGTCAGGGGAGCCTCTCGTGGCATCGGAGCAGATCCAGCGCAAACTGGCGGCGATCCTCGCGGCGGACATCGCTGGCTATTCGCGCCTGGCAGGTGCGGACGAGGAGCGCACGCTCGCCCGGCTCCGCGCCCTGCGCAGCGATCTGATCGACCCTCTGATCCAGGTGCATCACGGCCGCGTCGTCAAGCGCACCGGCGACGGCAGCCTCGTCGAGTTCCGCAGTGCCGTCGAAGCGGTGCGCTGCGCCATCGACGTGCAGATCGGCATGGCCGAGCGCAATGCCGGGTTGCCGAGCGACCGGCGCATCGACTTCCGCATTGGCATCCATGTCGGCGACGTGGTCGAGGAGAGCGATGGCGACCTGATGGGGGACGCCGTCAACATCGCGGCCCGGCTCGAGGGCGTCGCCGCAGCGGGCGGCATCTGCCTTTCCGAAGACGCCTGGCGCCAGGTGCGCGACCGGGTGAAGGAGCGGTTCGTCGATCGCGGCGAGAAGACGCTGAAGCACATCGCCCGGACGGTGCGCGTGTTCAGTGTCGAACTCGAGGGCGCGCCGGACGCGGCTGCGCCGGCACCCTCCGCCCGCGACTCTGCGACGGCGCCGATCAGCGCCACGGTCGCGCCACCGCATCTCTCGATCGTCGTGCTCCCTTTCGCCAATTTCGGCGGCGACCCGGAGCAGGAGTATTTCGTCGACGGCGTCACCGAGAGCCTGACAACCGACCTCTCCCGCATCGCCGGATCCTTCGTCATCGCGCGGAATACCGCCTTCACCTACAAGGGCAAACCGATCGACGTGAAGGCGATCGGCCGCGAGCTCAATGTGCGCTACATCCTGGAAGGCAGCGTGCAGCGCGGCGGCACTCGCATGCGCGTCAATGTCCAGCTCGTCGATGCCGAGACCGGCAACCATCTCTGGGCCGAGCGGTTCGACAAGCCGCTCGCCGACCTCTTCGACATGCAGGACGAAATCGCGGGCCGGCTCGCCGGCACGCTCAATACCGAGCTCATCGCCGCCGAGGCGCGCCGCGCCGAACGCTCGCCACGGCCGGACTCGATGGACCTGCATTTCCAGGGGCTCGCGGCGGCGGCAAAAGGCTGGGCCCCCGAATATGCGGCGCAGGCGCGGGGCTTCTTCGAACGGGCGCTGACGCTCGACCCCGGCAATCTCGAAGCCCTCGTCGGGACGGCGATGGTCGACATGATGAGCGGCTTCATCTTCACGACCGACGATCGGACGCAGCGCTTCGCGGCGGCGGAAGCCGCGCTCGCCCGCGTGCTGTCGGTCGCGCCCAACCACGCCTGGGCGCATTACCTGGTCGGCTTCGTGCTGATCCATACCAGTCGTGTCGCCCGGGGCATCGCCGAATGCGAGCGGGCACTTGCCCTCGATCCGAACCTGGCGATGGCGCAATGGGCGATTGGCCAGGCGAAGTATTTCAGCGGCCGCGGCGAAGAGACCGAAGCGCATCTGCGCGAAGCGCTCCGCCTCAGCCCCCGCGATACCAATGCCCACATCTGGCTCATGGGGGCGGGGTTCGCGAAGCTGCAGCTTCGCGCGGATGAGGAGGCGATGGCCCATTTACGGACGTCGATCGAGCGCAACCGGAACCTGCCGCTCGCGCAGTTCGGCCTCGCCGCCGCGCTCAGCCATCTCGGCCGCCTCGAGGAGGCGAAAGCCGCCGCCGCCGCCGGGCTCGCGCTCGACCCGACCTTCACCATCAGCCGCATGCGGGCCGGTGCTGTGACCGACAACCCGGTCTATCTCGCCGGCCGCGAGCATATCTATGACGGCATGCGCAAGGCCGGCGTGCCGGAGGGATGAGCGATGCCGGCAAAGACCGGGATGACGGAAAGGTCAAGGCATCGCAAATGCTTGGTTAAGGGTTTATGACGATGCTTGCGCTACTCGCATAGCCTACCCGCCTTTTTCATAGCTGACACCGGCCGCGGCCCGGCCCAATATAAGTATCGAAGCTTCGTCGCATCGCCTCGGGCGATGACGACCCGCTTCGGCCAGATCCGTCCCCTCGGGGGATGAGAACAGGAGCCTTCCATGACCGCCGCCAAAGGCGCTCTCCGCCTCGCCCTCATTCAGGCCAATCCCACCGTCGGCGCCATCGAGGCCAATCTTGCGCGCGCCCTCTCCTTCTGCGAAAGCCACAAGGACGCCGACCTCATCGTCTTTCCGGAATGCTTCGCCTCGGGCTATCCGCTCGAGGACCTTGTGCTGCGCCCGGGCTTCCTCGCCCGCGTGGCACAGGCGATCGAGGGATTCGCCGCCGCGATCCGCAAGCTCAACGGCCCGGCGGTCTTGATCGGCGCGCCGGTGGCCGGCGCCAACCTCCCCTACAACGCCGCCCACTTCATCACGCCGGATGGCGCGGTCCGCACCATCGTCAAGACCGAGCTCCCCAATGACGACGTGTTCGACGAGCGCCGCGTCTTCGCGCAGGGCAACGATCCGCGGCCGCTCGATCTGAAGGGCTGGCGCGTGGGCGCCATGATCTGCGAGGACATGTGGCATGGCCGCGTGACCCGCGCGCTCACCGACGAGCTGGCCGACTTCCTCATCGTCATCAACGGCTCGCCCTACGAGATCGACAAGATGCCGGTGCGCCTCGCCCATGCGCGTGAGCGCGTGCGTGCTTCGGGCTGCCCGCTGATCTATCTCAACATGGTCGGCGGCCAGGACGAGCTGGTGCTGGACGGCGCCTCCTTCGTGCTCGATGCCGAGGGCGAGATCGTGGCGCAGATGCCGGCCTTCACCGAGGCCAGCATGCGGCTCGAGCTCAACCGCATCGGCAGCTGGGCCGAGAATGGCCGCATCGAGATCCGGGGCGTCGAGCAGGAACAGGGCGACATCCTGGGCGAGGTGGTCCGTTATCCCGACAGCCTCGAATCGATCTATGCCGCCTGCACCCTGGGCCTGCGCGACTATATCGAGAAGAACGGCTTCCCCCGCGCGATCCTCGGCGTCTCCGGCGGCCTCGACAGCGCGCTGGTCGCGACCCTCGCGGTCGATGCGATCGGCGCCGACCGCGTCGTCGGCGTGATGATGCCGACCCGCTTCACCGGCAGCGAGAGCCTCGATCTCGCCAACGATCTGTTCCAGCGGCTGGGCTGCCGTCACGGCGTGGCGCCGATCGGCGCCATGTTCGATCCCTATGAGAAGACGCTCGACGAGATCGGGCCCACGCTCATGGGCACGACCCCGCCCGCCGCGGCGCGCTCTTTGACCTCGGAGAATTTCCAGCCCCGCATCCGCGGCGCGCTGCTGATGGGGCTCTCCAACGCCTATGGCGGGCTGGTGCTCTCGACCGGCAACAAATCCGAGATGTCGGTCGGCTATGCCACCCTCTATGGCGACATGTGCGGCGGCTTCAATCCGATCAAGGATCTGTACAAGACGACGGCCTTCGATCTCTGCCGCTGGCGCAACGAGAATCATCGCGACTGGATGCGCGGCGGCCAGAATCCGATCCCGCAGGGCATCATCGACCGGCCGCCGACGGCCGAGCTCAAGCCCGACCAGACCGACGAGGCCTCGCTCGGTGCCTATGAGGTGCTGGACACGATCCTGCGGCTGCTGATCGAGCATCTGCTGGCGCCCGACGAGGCGCTGCGCCAGGCCGAGCGGCAGCTCAACACCACGATCGATCCGGCCTATGTCCGGCGGATCGCGGCGCTGGTGAAAGGTGCCGAGTACAAGCGCCGCCAGGCGCCGCCGGGCATCAAGCTCACCGGCCGTCCCTTCGGCAAGGGCTGGCGCTATCCGATGACGAACCGCGCGAGCCTCTGACCGGCCCCGCGGCGTCCCGCTCGCATCGCGTTTGCCCCGTCGAGGACCCGTTCATGCCCATCATCGATCTCGCCAAGCGCGCCTGGGATCATAATTTCGAGCTCGATCCCGCCGTCCGCAGCCTGCTCGACACCGATTTCTACAAGCTGCTGATGCTGCTACTGATCTGGCAGAAGCATCGCGACGTGCCCGTGACCTTCTCGCTCAAGAACCGGACGAAACGGGTCCGACTTGCGGATGAGATCGCCGAATCGGAGCTGCGCGCCCAGCTCGACCATGTGAAGGCGCTGCGCTTCACCAAATCGGAGCTGATCTGGATCGCCGGCAACACCTTCTACGGCCGCAAAGGCATTTTCCCCGGCGAGTTCATCGACTGGCTGGCGGGCCTGCGCCTGCCCGACTACCAGTTGGAGACGCGGGACGGCCAGTATCATCTGAGCTTCTCCGGCGGCTGGGCCGAGGTGACGCTCTGGGAGATCTATGCGCTCGCGGTCATCGATGCGCTGCGCAGCCGCGCGGCGCTCGCCAAGCTCGGCCGGCTCGAGATCGACATCCTCTATGCGCGCGCGAAAACCAAGCTCTGGGACAATGTGCTGCGCCTGCGCAAGCTCGACAACCTCAACCTTTCCGATTTCGGCACGCGCCGGCGCCATAATTTCCTCTGGCAGGAATGGGTGATCCAGGCCATGGCCGAAGGGCTCGGTCCGAAATTCACCGGCACCTCCAACGCCTATCTCGCCATGAAACATGACCTCGAGGCCAAGGGCACCAACGCCCATGAGCTGCCGATGGTCTATGCGACCCTCGCCGGCGACGACGATGCGGCGCTGGCGAAGTCGCCCTATCAGGTGCTGGCCGACTGGCAGACGCTCTATGACGGCGCCTTGCGGATCATGCTGCCCGACACCTTCGGCACGACGGCTTTCCTGGCGAAGGCACCGGATTTCGCCGCGGGCTGGACCGGTGTCCGCATCGACAGCAAGGATCCCTTCATCGGCGGCGAGGAGATGATCCAGTGGTGGCGGAGCCGCGGCCAGGATCCGAAGAAGAAGCTCATCATCTTCTCCGATGGGCTGGAGATCGGCACGATCGAGCAGCTCCATGCCCGCTTCAATGATCGCGTCCAGCTCGGCTTCGGCTGGGGCACCCACCTCACCAACGATTTCCGCGGCTGCCCGCCCAATGGCGGCGCCGATTTCGACGCCATCTCGCTGGTCTGCAAGGTGACGGCCGCAGCGGGCCGCCGCGCGGTCAAGCTCTCCGACAATCCGCAGAAGGCCACCGGCACGCCCGAGGAAATCGCCCGCTACGCCCGCATCTTCGGCGAGAGCGGACGCCAGGCCCATGACGTCTTCGTCTGAGCTCCGGGAGAACCGAACCATGAGCAAGGCACAGCGTTTCGAACCTCACCTCGACGCCAGGAGCGGCCGGGTCGGGTTCATCGTCGCCGATCTCCAGACCGTTCATTGGGGCCATCTGCGGCTGATGATGGAGATGGCGGGGAATTGCGACATCGGCATCGTCGCCATCGGCTCGACCCAGCTCCATGGCGTCGACGGCCACCCCTTCACCTTCGACCAGCGCAAGGACATGGTGCAGGCGATCTTCGGCCAGCAGTTCAAGATCCTGCCGCTGCAGGATATCGATGCCAGCCTCGAAACCGGCGACTGGCTCAAATATGTGCTCTCGCGCATCGCCTCGGCCAGCCTGCCGGCGCCGACCGACTATTTCACCGGCTCGGCGATCGATGCGCGCTTCTATACGGATTACTTCGCGACCCTCGAGGATCCCTCGATCTCGAATGGGCCGGTCCGGACCTTCTCCTCGCCCAAGGCGGATCGCCGCCTCCATATCGTCGACCGCGCCAGCGCGCCCAATCTATCGGGCCGCGAGATCCGCCATCTGATCGAGGCCCGCGATCCGGAATGGCACAATTACGTGCCGGCGCGGCTCTGGAACTATGTCGAACGCCATTACCCGCCGCATCTCAGGACCGCGATCAAGACCGGCGGCGAGATGCCGGGAGACGTGCCGGTTGGCACACGCTGGATCGCCGGCAGCGATCCAACGGTCATGGTGCTGCGCGACGACGGGAAATGGCGGCCGTCGCGCGAGGGCGGCGACGAGAAGCTGAGCACGCGCCGCGTCGGCAGCTAAATGAACCCGCCATTCACATGGATGACCTGGCCGGTCACATAGCTCGCGTCGCGTGAGGCCAGGAAGGCGATCACGGCGGCGACCTCGTCGGGCTCGCCGGCGCGGCCCATCGGCACCTTCTTCGGGTAATCCTGCCACTGGTCCTGCGACAGGAAGGGCGCGCCATGCTCCTTGCGGATCAGGCCGGGCACAACGCAATTGACCGTGGTGCCCGAAGGTGCCAGCTGGACAGCGAGTGCCCGAACCATCACCTCGAGCGCCGCCTTGGCCGCCCCCGAGATCGGATAGATCGGGTAGTCGTTGCGGAACACATGGCTGTTGTGCGTGCCCACCGCCACGACGCGGCCCTGCTCGGTCCGCGTCAGATCGGCCATGGCCCGTGTCACCAGCCGGTAGAAGGCCAAGGGAATCGCGTCGAAGCAGGCCTCGGCCGCCGCCTGATCGGCCTCGAAGCCGCCCATGACCGGAAAGCCCGCGACATGGATCAG
>NZ_JBOHKS010000275.1:0-14314 GCF_050729195.1 Hypericibacter sp. | reverse complement strand
GTCCGACGTCAAGACGATCGAAGCCTTGAAGGCGGCCAACCCCGCGCTGACGACCGGCTTCGTCGGCGCCAAGGTGGCGGTCGATCCGGATGGCAGCCTGAAGGCGGCGACAGCGCTCGATTTCGTCGCGCGCAACGAGTTCGATTTCGCGATCCGGGAGGTCGCCGAAGAGCGCCCCTTGGCCTCGATCGCCGGCATTTCCTTCCGCCATCGCGACGGCAGGATCGAGCACAACGCCGAGCGTCCGATCCTCGAGAATATGGACCTGCTCCCCTTCGTGACGCCGGTCTATCAGCGCGATCTGAAGATCGAGCGCTATTTCATCGGCTACCTGAAGCATCCCTACATCTCCATCTATACCGGCCGCGGCTGCAAATCGCGCTGCACCTTCTGCCTCTGGCCGCAGACCGTGGGCGGCCACCGTTACCGGACGCGCAGCGTCGGCCATGTCCTCGAGGAGATCGCCTGGGCGCAGAAAGCCTTCCCGCAGGTGAAGGAGTTCTTCTTCGACGACGACACCTTCACCGACGATCTGCCACGTGCGGAAGCCATTGCCAAAGGGCTGGGCAAGCTGGGCGTGACCTGGTCCTGCAATGCCAAGGCCAATGTCCCCCGCGCCTCCCTCAAGGTGATGCGGGACAACGGGCTGCGGCTGCTTCTCGTCGGCTATGAATCCGGTAATCAGCAGATCCTGCACAACATCAAGAAGGGGATGCGGATCGAGGTCGCCGAACGCTTCACCAAGGACTGCCACGAGCTGGGGATCGCCATCCACGGCACCTTCATCCTGGGGCTGCCGGGAGAATCCAAGGAAACCATCCAGGAGACCATCCGCTTCGCGGCCCGGATCAACCCTCACACGATCCAGGTGTCGCTGGCCGCGCCCTATCCCGGAACCTTCCTTTACAAGCAGGCCCTGGAGAACGGCTGGCTCGACGAGGCGAATGCCGAGCTGGTGGATTCGCATGGCGTCCAGATCGCGCCGCTGCATTATCCGCATCTCAGCCATGAAGAGATCTTCGATTCCGTCGAGGAGTTCTATCGTCGCTTCTACTTCCGCTCGGGAAAGATCGCCTCTATCGTCGGCGAGATGGTCCGCAGCCCCGAGATGATGCGGCGCCGGCTTCGCGAAGGTGTCGAGTTCTTCCGCTTCCTGCGCGAGCGCCGGGCCATCGCGCCTTGAAGGGCGTCATCGTCACAGCCGACGATTTCGGGGCCGCAATCGAGATCAACGAGGCGGTCGAGGCCGCGCATCGCGACGGTATCCTGACGGCGGCCAGCCTGATGGTGACCGGTATGGCGGCGGCCGATGCCGTGGCGCGCGCCAAGCGCCTGCCCGCCTTGAGAGTCGGCTTGCACCTCGTGCTGGTCGAAGGAACGCCGGCCCTGCCGCCGGCCGAGATTCCGGATCTGGTGGACGCCGGAGGCTTGTTCCGGTCCGACATGGCCTCTATGGGCGTCGATATGTTCTTTCGGCCCGCGGTGCGACGCCAATTGACTGCCGAGATCGCCGCGCAGTTCGAGGCTTTCCGCGCGACCGGCCTGCGGCTCGATCACGTCAACGCCCACAAGCATTTTCACCTTCATCCCACGGTCGCCGGACGGATCATCGCGATCGGCCGCCGGTTCGGCATGTCCGCCGCGCGAGTGCCGGCGGAACCGGCCGCCATTCTCCGCCGCATCGAGCCGGGATCGCGTGCCGTTCAACCGATGCTTCTGGCGCCGGTCACCGGGTTGCTGCAGGCGAGATTTGCGATGGCGGGCCTGCTGGTTCCCCGGCAGGTGTTCGGGCTCACCTGGTCGGGGGCCATGACCGAATCGCGCCTGGCCGGCGTCTTGCGCCACCTTCCCGCCGGTTTGAGCGAAATCTACCTCCACCCCGCCGTCTCGAATGATTTTCCGGGCGCCGCCCCCGGCTATGGTTATGCTCAGGAACTGGCCGCCCTCATGGCGCCCTCGGTTCTTGCCGCGCTGCAGGAGACGGGCGCCGCCCGGGGCGGCTTCGGGGATTTCAAGGCAGCGGAATTCGGAGCATGAGGCATCTTGGCAAGGTTCTGGCCCTCGCCGGCCTGATTCTCGCGGTGTGGCTGTTCCTGCGCGACAACCCCGGCGCCATTCTGAGTTTGCTCGAGATGGCAGGACCGGGATTGGTCCTGGCGAGCCTGGTTCATCTGTGTCCCATGCTGATCAACGCCCAGGCCTGGCGCCTGCTCTTCCCCGTCGGGAGCCGGCCGAAGCTCGCGAGCCTGATGCGGGTGGTCTGGATCCGCGAGGCGGTGAACGGCTTGCTGCCCGTGGCACGGGTCGGCGGCGAGATCGTCGCCTATCGCATGCTGCGGCGCGTGGGCGTCGATCGCTCCCCGGCCGTCGCCGGCCTGACCGTCGAAGTCGCGCTCTCGATCGTCAGCCAATTGGCCTTCGCCCTGATGGGCTTGACCTTCCTCTATCTCGATTCGGCCACGACCCTGTTCGCCAGGTTGGCACTCGCCCTCTTGCTGTTGGCGATCGGCGTCGCGCTTCTCATCGCCTTGCAAAATGCGGGCCTCACCGAGAAGGCGATGCAGCTTCTCAATCGCCTCGCCGCGGGCCGGTTCGAGGCGGCCATCGGTCATTCGGCCCAGATCGATCGCGAGGTCAGAGCGCTCTACCGTCGACATGCCGCGATCGCGGGTTGTCTGTTGTGGCTGCTGGCCGGATGGCTGGCCGGAGCTGCCGAGATATGGGCGGCACTCTGGGTCCTGGGCCAGCCCATCGGCGTGATCGACGCCGTCATCGTCGAATCGGTGATCCAGGCGGTCAGCAGCGCCGCCTTTCTGGTGCCGGGCGCGCTTGGGGTGCAGGAGGCGGCCTTCCTGCTGATCGGGGCCGCCATCGGGCTCGATCCGGTGACCGCCATGGCGCTGGCGACCGCGCGTCGCATCCGCGACGGCGTCATCTTCCTGCCGGGTCTCGTCAACTGGCAGTTCGCCGAGAGCCGGGCGTTGCGCAGCGCTCCGTAAACAGCGCCGCCGCGATCGTCGAACTTTGACGGAGAGAGCCTAGCGCGTGCGAGCGCGCTGCTCGCGCCGCAACTTTTCCTGCTCCAGCCGGGCTTCCTTCTTGACGTCGGCGCCATAGCGAAGCTTGAGCTTGGCTTCGGTCATGAAGACCGCCGCGTCGAGGTTGTTCTGGATCCGCCGGTATTCCTCGATCCATTGCTGCCGCTCGGGATATTCTGCGTCCTGCAGCACGCGCAACAGGGCGACCTGGATGAAGCCGATCTGTGAGCGATCGACCGGCGCTTCGCGGACCCTTTTCCCCCGATAGATGCCGCCGGCCTGCGCCGACTTCATCTCGGACAGCTTCATCCTGAGGATCACGCCGGTTTCGTCGTCATCGTCGTCGCAGGGAAGAGGCGGCAGATCGGCCGCAACCGGCAGCAGGGTCAGGGGCGCGTCGGTCCGCGGCGTGGCCAGCGACAAAAGCGGCCGCAGATCGCTGGCGGCCCCGTCGCGGGCGGTCAGATGGCCCATGCCAAACAGCTTCTGCACCGTCGCCAGCGCCGAGGTGTGATCATACTCGGTCTTGTCGATCACGCCTTTCCGGATCAAGGGCGAGATCACCAGCGTCGGCACCCGGACGCCATAGCGGTCGAACGGGAAGTGATGCTGGATATAGTCTTGCGTGAAGGCATCGCCGGGCGGTGTGGCTGGCGTCGGCGCCACATGATCGTAGAAGCCGCCATGCTCGTCGAAGGTCACGATCAGCAGGCTCTTCTCCCAATGCGGCGAGTTGCGGATCACATCATAGACCTTCTTGATCAGCTTTTCCCCGCGCCTCACGTCATCCTTCGGGTGCATGGAATTGCCGCAGGTGAAATCGCCCGGGCCGGTGATATCGAACTTGTCGGCGCTGTATTTGGGTTCGATCCAGATGAACTTCTTGTCGAATCCGGTGTCGTTCACCTCGGTTTCGAAATCGTCGAAGCCCGTCAGGCGCCCCTGGAGCTCGTTGAGGTTCATGCCGCTGAGGAGGAAGGCCGCCGGGAAATCGTCGCCGCGATAGATCCGCCAGGGCAGGCAGTACTGATCGAGCTGGTCGAAGATATTGCCGTTTTCGAAACGGTAGCCTTCGAACCCGGTGGAGATGACGGTCTGGAGATCGCTCGGGCTGCCGTCGAGGCCGCCCGAGGTCGCTGCCATCGCGAAGAACCGGTTGGGAAAAGTCGGTCCCGGCAGCGATGAGAACCAGCGGTCGCAGACCGCGAACTCCCGCGCCAGCTGGTTCATGACCGGCAATTGCGCGGCGGCATAGCATTTCATGATGTTCGTCGGCACCTGAGCGCCGCTATGGGCATAGTCGGCGATGAAGCCCGTGTTGTGGATATCGGGATAGGGCGCGCCCTCGGTATAGGTCACGCCGGCACCGCAAAGCTGCGTGACCACGTTCTCGAACTCATGGCCAGGGCCCGCGTCGATGCCCGACAGAAAGTAGTCGGCGGTCGGCGCGACGAAGACATCGGCATGGGTTACGGGATCCGGGTTCGAGTTGACGTTCACGTCGACACCGTCGGCCGTGACGGGATTGCCCTGGATATCCACGCCGCTGAGAGCGCTCAAGCCCAGCATATGGTCGAAGGAGCGGTTCTCGAGCATCAGCACGAAAACATGCTCGATCTGCGGTTGCTTCCCCTTGCCGCCGCGACCGAACAGGGACTCGAGCCAGTGCCAGAAGCCGAGCAAGGCGCATCGGATCGTATCCCAGGCGGTGCAGACCAGCTGGAAGACCCAGCCGAACAGGACGCAGAACTTCTCCACCACCCAGGCGAAGGCCTTGCAGACCCATTTGGCGACCCAGTACCAGCCTTTGCAGACCCATTTCGCGACCCAATACCAGGCGCGGCAGAAGAAACCCGCGATGCAGTCCCAGGGCGTGTACCAGTGGCATTCGTCCCAGGAGGTGCAGTTGTTCGATCCCTCGTCGGCCCATTCCGAACACTGGTCCGAGCCTTCGTCCGCCCAGGTCGTACATTCATAGTCGGTCTTCGACGACCAGTTCTTGCAGGTGATGACGGCTTGGTTGACCCAGTTGGTGCAGGTCGACATGGCGGTTCCCCTTCAGGTCGCGAGGCGTCGGACAAGGGAGCGATGCATCAGCGCGAGCCTCACCCGGGCCCAGCCGATGCCGATCGCCTTGCCCAGGAGGCCCGCGCCGAAAATGCCGGCAAGGCCGAGCGCGATCAGGCTCAAGCGAAAGGGCTCGGCCAGGATGAGACAGGCAACGCAGGCCAGGATCGCGACGATGAGAAACACGCCGCTGAGGGCGCAGCCGCAGGCGCGGTGATATCGGCGCGCCGTTTCGCGAAGCCGCGATTTTTCTCCGTCATCGCCCGGCATGCGGGCGATGACCGCATAGACGTCATCCAGCGTCCGGCTCATCGCATAACCGACCCCAAACGGGATTCGTCGCGTCCACGGACGGCGCCTGGCTTTTTCCGGTCGAACGTTCGATCGAATCGTGGAGCGATGCCCGGAAGCGACAGCCGACCGCAACGAATCTCAGCGGCTCAAGACCTCGAAGCCTTGCCGAAACGCAGCTGGGCCGTTGCGTCGGCAACTCAGTCCGATGTGTACCCCCATCGGCACTCCGCCACAGGCGGAGCGAACAGGTCAGACTCTTTACCTGTTTTCGGAAACAGTCCAGCGAAGTTCGGATTCGAACATGCTTGCAGGATGTTGTCGCTTTCGCTATTTATGTCGATATGTCCACGAATATAGACGAATTGGAAGCGATGGAAGCCCTCAGCGCCTTGGCGCAGGGAACCCGCATGAACGTATTCCGCGCCCTGGTCCGCGCCCACCCCGAGGGCATCCCGGCCGGCGAAATCGCGGCGGCCTGCGGCGTGCCGCACAACACCATGTCCTCGCATCTGGCGATCCTCAGCCGGGCGGGCTTGGCGAAGGCCGAGCGTCAGGGGCGAACCATCTTCTATCGCGCAGACCTCGAGGGGTTTCGCGGCCTGATCGGATTCCTGACCCGCGACTGTTGCGGCGGACGACCCGAAATTTGCGCGCCCCTGCTTGAGCCGCTGCTCGAATCCTGCGCCTGCCCGCCGGAGGCGTCTTGTGGTTGAACCAATCTTCAACGTGCTTTTCCTTTGCACCGGCAATTCCGTGCGATCGATCCTTGCCGAGAGCATCCTCAATCGTGAAGGCCTCGGGCGTTTCAAGGCTTTCAGCGCCGGGAGCCAGCCCAAGGGCCAGGTCCATCCCTATGCGATCGACCTGTTGGGAAGGCTGAACTATCCGACGGCGGAATTGCGCTCCAAGAGCTGGGACGAGTTCGCCGCTGCAGGCGCGCCCGCCCTCGATTTTGTCTTCACCGTCTGCGACAACGCAGCCAACGAGGTCTGCCCGATCTGGCCGGGCCAGCCCATGACCGCCCATTGGGGCGTGCCCGATCCCGCCGCGGTCAAGGGCAGCGAGATCGCGCGCCGGCTGGCCCTCGCCGACTGCTATCGCATGCTGAGCAACCGGATCAGCGTCTTCGCCCATCTGCCGGTGAGGTCGCTGGACAGGCTCAGCCTGCAGAAGCGGCTCGAGGAGATCGGCCGTCGTCTCCCCGAATCCGTCTAGCGGGTTTCGCTGGCCGCCGGTTTCGTTCCCGCCCCTGATTCCAGAGAAACACACTCGCCCATGTCCGTCTTCGAACGCTATCTGACCCTCTGGGTCGCGCTCTGCATCGCGGTTGGCGTCGCCCTCGGCCATCTCCTGCCGGGCGTCTTCCAGGCCATCGGCGGGCTCGAGATCGCCAAGGTCAATCTGCCGGTCGCGATCCTGATCTGGCTGATGATCGTACCGATGCTGATGCGCATCGACTTCAAGGCGCTCGCCGGCGTCACGGCCCACTGGCGCGGAATCGGGGTGACGCTGTTCATCAACTGGGCGGTCAAGCCCTTCACCATGGCGGCGCTGGCCTGGCTCTTCATCGGTTACCTGTTCCGCCCCTATCTCCCCGCGGGCCAGATCGACTCCTATATCGCGGGCCTGATCATCCTGGCGGCGGCGCCCTGCACCGCCATGGTCTTCGTCTGGTCGAACCTGACCAAGGGCGAGCCGCATTTCACCCTGACCCAGGTCGCGCTCAATGACAGCATCATGATCGTCGCCTTCGCGCCGATCGTGGCGCTGCTGCTGGGGCTCTCCGCGATCACGGTGCCCTGGGACACGCTTGTCCTGTCGGTGGCGCTCTATATTTTGGTTCCCGTGATCGTTGCGCAGATCCTGCGCCGCGCGCTGCTGCGCCAAGGCGGCGATGAAGCGCTAACGGCAATGCTGCGGCGAATCCAGCCCGTCTCGCTCTGCGCCCTGCTGGCGACCCTGGTCTTGCTGTTCGGATTCCAGGGCGAGGAGATTCTGGCGCAACCGATCGTGATCGCGCTGGTTGCAGTGCCGATCCTGATTCAGGTCTATGCCAATGCCGGCCTCGCCTATCTCCTCAACCGGCTCGCCGGCGAGCAGCATTGCGTGGCCGGACCCTCGGCGCTCATCGGCGCCAGCAACTTCTTCGAGCTCGCCGTCGCCGCCGCCATCAGCCTGTTCGGTTTCCATTCCGGTGCGGCCCTTGCCACCGTCGTCGGCGTGCTGATCGAGGTCCCGGTGATGCTGTCGGTCGTGCGCATCGTCAATGCCAGCCGGCCCTGGTATGAGCGCGGCGCGCGCAAGCCGCAGCTGGCGCCAAGCCTGAAGCGCTGAGAGGTTATTTCGACTTTCTTTGAAATAGAGATTGACTCCGGCTTCTGGTGACACCATCCTTATTTCCATGAAACTCGAAAAAGCAGCGAAGCAGCTCGAGGCGCTGGGCAACCCGACCCGGCTCAAGGTCTATCGGACGCTGGTCCGCGCGGGCGAAGGCGGCATGCCGGTCGGCCGGCTGCAGGACAAGATCGGGATCGCGGCCTCGACCCTGTCGCATCACCTCCACCGCCTGATCCTGACCGGGCTGGTCTCGCAGGAGCGCCAGGCGACCACGCTCATCTGCCGGGCCAATTACGAAGTCATGGGCGATCTTCTGGGATTCCTCGCCGACGAATGCTGCGCCGATGCGCCCGCTGCCGCGAGCGGAGAGGCCGCGGCCTGACGTGGGGTACCTGTTTTACCTTCTAGTTCGATGATTCCGGAATTAGCGAAGGATATGTAACATGACCGATAACAGCGCTCCGCTCCCCATCGCCGTGATCGGGGCCGGTCCGATCGGGCTTGCCGCCGCCGCCCATCTGGTCGAGCGCGGCATCTCCGTAAAGGTCTACGAGGCCGGCGCCACCGTTGGTGCCAATTTGCGGGATTGGGGCCATGTCCCGGTGTTCACGCCCTGGGAACATAATATCGATCAGGCGGCACAGGCGATCCTCGAGCGCCAGGGCTGGCGGATGCCCGATCCCAACGGGCTTCCGACCGGTGACGAGCTTTGCGACCTTTATCTCGCCCCACTGGCATGCACGGCCGAGCTGGCGCCGGTCATCGAGACCGGTGCCCGCGTCCTGGCGATCACCCGGCAGGGTCTCGACAAGATGACGAGCCGGCAGCGCGAGACGAAGCCTTTCGAAATCCTGGTCGAACGCGCGGATGGCTCGCGCCGGCGCGATCTGGCACGCGCCGTGATCGATGCCTCGGGCACCTGGAACCAGCCCAATCCCATCGGCGCCTCGGGCTTGCCGGCCGACGGCGAAGCCGAGCATGCCGACCGGCTCGCCTATGGCATGCCCGATGTCCTGGGCCGCGATCGCTCGCACTATGCCGGTCGGCGTACGCTCGTCGTCGGTGCCGGCTATTCGGCAGCCAATGTCCTGCTCGATCTGATCCGGCTCGCCGCCGAGGCGCCGGGCACGCGGGTCGATTGGATGGTGCGCGGCACCAGCCTCGCCAAGGTCTATGGCGGCGGCGACGCCGATCAGTTGCCGGCGCGCGGCGCTCTGGGCTGGCATCTCAAGGAGGCGGTCGAACAGAGCCGGATCGCGCTGACATCCGGCTTCGCGGCGGCCCGCCTGCGCGATGGCGGCGGAGGTCTGTTGCTCGACGGCGAGACGGCGCAAGGTCCGCGGAGCCTGGGGCCGTTCGACCGGATCGTGGTTGCCACCGGCCAGCGCCCCGACCTGACCATGACCCGCGAGCTGCGGCTCGAGCTCGATCCCTGGCTCGAGGGCGTGAAGGCGCTGGGGCCGCTGATCGATCCCAATCTCCATTCCTGCGGCTCGGTGCCGCCGCATGGCCATCGCGAGGTCGGGCATCCGGAGCCTGGTTTCTACACCGTGGGTGTGAAGAGCTATGGCCGCGCGCCGACATTCCTGCTGCTGACCGGCTATGAACAGGTGCGCTCGGTGGCCGCCGCACTGGCTGGCGACATGACTGCCGCCGACGATGTGAAGCTGACCTTGCCGGAAACCGGCATCTGCGACAGCAACCCCTATGAGCAGACCATCCTTGCCGCCGCGTGCTGCGTTCCCGCCCCTGCCGCGACGGCGGCCTGCTGCGCCCCCGCGCCGGTTGCCGTGAAGCCCGAGAAAAAATCCTGCTGTGGGAGCGGCGTCGCCGCATGACCGAATCCGTCACCGCCGGAGCCGCCGACATTCCGGCTGCCCTGCCGGATCGGCGCATCATCCTGCCGGCGCTGGGCGTGACGCAGATCCTGGCCTGGGGTTCCTCCTACTATCTGCCGGCCGTCCTCGCCAAGCCGATCGCCGACGATACGGGCTGGCCGCTGGGCTGGATCGTCGGCGGGCTGTCGCTGGGGCTGCTGACCGCGGCGTTGATCTCGCCCAAGGTCGGCCATGCGATCGAACGCCATGGCGGAAGGCCCGTGCTCGCCATCAGCGCACTCCTGCTGGCGGCGGGCTCGATCGGCCTGGCATTGGCGCCCAATCCCATCGTCTATCTGGTCGCCTGGGTGCTGATGGGGCTCGGCATGGGAGCCGGCCTCTATGACGCCGCCTTCGCCACGCTCGGGCGCATCTATGGCCAGGGTGCGCGCTCGACCATCACCACGCTGACGCTGTTCGGCGGCTTCGCCAGCACGGCCTGCTGGCCGCTATCGGCCTGGCTGGTGTCGGAACTCGGATGGCGCGGCACCTGCTTCACCTACGCCGCAATTCATCTCTTTATCTTGCTGCCGGTCTATCTCTTCGTCCTGCCACGCCAGACATCCCCGCGAAACGCCACGAGGCCGGCCGCCGACGATGCGACGGCGCCCACATCGCGGCGAATCCTCACGAAGCGCGATCGTACCGTGTTGCTCCTACTGGGTGCCGTCATCGCCACGGCCTCCATGATCTCCGCGACCATGTCGGTCCATATGCTGACCATCCTGCAGGCGCGCGACATGACGCTGACGACGGCCGTCGCCTTCGGCGCCATGGTCGGTCCCTCGCAGGTCGGCGCCCGCGCCATCGAGATGGCGATCGCGCGCTTCCATCATCCGATCTGGACCATGGTGGTGTCGGCGGCGCTCGTGGTGCTGGGTCTCGGCTCGCTCTGGGGCGGTTTACCGCTCGTGGGGCTCGCGCTCATGGCCTATGGCGGCGGCATCGGGCTCGAATCGATCGCGCGCGGGACCGTCCCCCTGGCACTCTTCGGCGCCGACGGTTACGCCGTCTTGATGGGGAAGCTCGCTTTGCCGAGCCTGCTCCTTCAGGCCGGCGCTCCTTCGCTGGGTGCCGTCCTGATCCATCGCTTCGGCACCGACGTGACGCTGGGCGCAATCGTCGCGGCCGCAATTCTCACGCTCGTCATGGTGAGTGCCCTGGCCGCTTTGGCGAAACGGAACGGTGTCCGCCCTCGCGGATCTTAGCGGATTCCCGAATGCCGATGGGTGCCTCGCAATCGCGACCCATGAAGAGCGAATGTAAGCGACTTTAGATAGAATCCAGCTCCCTCGGCGGGGACGCCCTCGATTATGCCAGCGCCTCGATCTTCAGCCGCCGGCCCCATTTGTCGAAGAACTGCCCCTCGTTCAGGACCAGGCGGTCCTGGGCGAGCCGGGCCTCGAGCTCGCGCAGGCGGAAGCGTGCCGTGGTGTTGTCCAGTGGACCGCCCGCCGACGCCGTCACCGGGAAGAACGCGGCCCCGTCCCATTCGCGGCCCGCGCTTGCGAACATGGCGACGATCTCGTTCCATTCGGCCTCGTCGCCGATGACGTTGAAGAAGGTCGAGCATGAGGGTTTCACTTGCGTCTCGCTGATCTCGACCAGAACCGCCAGTGCGGTGAAGGCACCCTTCTCGGCAAAGGTCTGGCGGAGCCACGGCTCGAAATCGTTCTCCGTGCGAATTCGCTCAGAAGTCGACACGGGGCGTCTCCGGAACATAGTGCTCGAACAGAATCCAGAACGGCGTCCGGCGATCGCCCTCATACCAGGCCTCGAACGCCGCGAGGCAATCCGCCACCGGTGCGGTCGGTGCTTCTTCCGATGGGGCAAGGCCGTGAAACACGGCCTGACCGACAGGAGCGAAGCGCGACAGCAACTCCGTCCGCGCCTCGCTGTCCGAGCTCCAGCCGAGCTTGCTGCGCAGCATCGCCTGCGCGTTCGCGACCGCGACCTCCTCGGTTTCCGACCTCGCGACCGCCTGCGCGACGGCGCGCAACAGATTGAGCCGCCGGAACGCGAAGACTCGTTCCCGCTCCAGCGCCGCGATCCGCTGCGCGGTCTCGCGCCGATACCGCCCTTCGGCCGTCTCCGCCTGGCCGGCGGCGGCATGAAGCGCGTCGAGGAAAGTCGCGGTTGCGGGCGTCATCCGGGGTTCCGGGAAGGTGGCGGAAGAGAATGGGAGTCGAACCCACCGAGGACCGGCTCGCGGCCCCACCCGGATTTGAAGTCCGGACGCCCCACCGGGGACGCTTCTCTTCCTTGATTCGATGTCGTCAGGGCCTGCCCCTCCGGGGCCGGGCGGAACAGATCGAGCTGATGCTTGTTCATGCGGCGAAGATCGCCGCGCCGCAGCGTCACGCCGTGGCGATCGAAGAATTCGAGGATCTGGATGGCCACCTTGCGACCATTATTGACCTGATCGCGGAATTGCGCCGCCGTGAACTCGCCCTTCTCCGAGACGGAGGCCAGGTTCACGGCGATCTGCACCATCTCCGCGACCGTGTTGCGCAGGAAGAAATGATCATGCGCGACCTCGGAGACCTTGCCCATGCGCGCCATGAGTTTCGCCAGCCGCCGGATATCCTCCTCGGGAACATTGAACAACACGGCGATGTCGCGCACCCGCGGCGGGCGGAACCGTTCGGCCCCGGCGAGAAGCGGTGCCACGTTCTCCCATAGCTGTTCCTCATGCGGAGTCAGCTGCACCTTATGGCCGGGCAGCCTGACCCAGGCGCCATCCAGCGCCACATCGCCCGCGCGCGCCATGCCTTGCAGCGCGGACGCAAAGGCCGGGGCCGGCAGGCGCGGCTCGAGCTGAAGCCGCAACCGCTCGAAGCCGATGCCGGGAAGGTCCGGGTTGACCTTGTGGAAGGCGTCGAGGGCCGCGTGGAGATTGTCTTTCAACCACAACCATGTCGTCGCCCCGAGGCCGATCGCACCTTCCTTCGTGGCGATGCGGAAGACGCCCAGATCGGCGACGATCCGGGCCAGTTCGTCATCTTCCAGGGCGCGGTCGCGGCCGAATGCCGGCAGATCGACATAGCGGGGGTCGCGATCGAGCAGCGCCGCCAGCGTCTCCGCGGGATCTGCGATGGCGAGGGCCTCGAGCTGGGCCAGGCGAGCGGGCGTTCGGCGCTTGCGCGCGGGCGCCCGCAAATCGAGGAACCGGCCGCCGCCGATCGTTCGCTGGGCCGCGCTGTCGCGCAAGACGAAACGGTCGCCGGCCGCGGCTGCGATCGGCTTCTCGAGCACGAGCTGTACCCGCTTCTCAGCACCCGGCAACAGCGGCTCGTCCTCGAGCAGCACCAGATGCGCGCCGACCTCGGCCGCGGCATGATGCAGCCTCACGGGCTTCCATTGCCCGACCGCCTTGGTCTCGCCCGGCAGCAGCCGCAGGGTCGCGTCGATGCGATCGGTCGGCGCATGGAGCTCGGGATCGAGGACCAGATCGCCGCGCCGGATCGCTTCCTTGCTGATTCCTTCCCCGGCGAGATTGAGGGCGCAGCGCTCGCCCGCCTGCCCGGATTCGACGGGGCGGTTCTGGGCATGGATCGAGCGCACCCGCGCAGCGAGTCCCGGCGGACTGATCAGAAGCCGGTCGCCGACCGCCACCTTGCCCGACAGCACGGTGCCGGTCACGACGGTGCCGGTGCCGGCCAGCGTGAAGGAGCGGTCGACCGCGAGCCGGAAACGCCCGCGGGCGGCTCGCCGTCCCAGTGCCTGCGAGGCCTCGAACAGTCGCTCGCGCAATGTTTCGATGCCTTCCCCCGTCACGCTCGAGACAGGCAGCACCGGCGCTCCAGCGAGAGGCGTCGACGTCAGCGCCTGCACGATCTCGGCCACGACATCGGCGCGCCGGGAGGGCGACGCGAGGTCGGCCTTGGTCAAGGCGACGAGGCCGTGCGCGATGCCGAGCAGCTCGACGATCGCCAGATGCTCCAGCGTCTGCGGCATGACGCCGTCATCGGCGGCGACGACGAGCAGGACGAAATCGATGCCGCTGGCACCCGCCAGCATGGTGTGCACGAAGCGCTCATGGCCCGGCACATCGATGAAGCCCAGCACCGAACCGCCGGGCGCAGGCAGATAGGCGAATCCCAGATCGATCGAGATGCCGCGCGCCTTCTCTTCCTTGAGCCGGTCGGTATCGACGCCCGTGAGCGCCCGCACCAGCGCGGTCTTGCCATGGTCGATATGGCCGGCGGTGCCGATGATCACGGGGCCGGCTCCGGCAAGGGAGCGGCCGCCCGCCGCTGGGCTTCGGCGAGACCGTCGGCATCGAGGGCCGCCCGGGCCGTGCCCAGGAAGGGTGCCGCCAGCGTGCTGCCGCCGGCTTGCCCCCGCAGCAACCAGGCGAGCGCGGCAATGGGATCGCGCGGAACGCCGGATCCGAGCGCGAGGGCCGCACCCAGCATGGCCTGACCGTCCGCGTCACCTCGCTCGCCGCCGCGACGCCACCACCGCGCCGCTTCTGCCGGGTCCCGGTTCACGCCCAGCGCATTGTGATAGAGCATGCCCATGCGCGTCATCGCTGGCGCGATTCCCTGATCGGCCGCCGCCCGCGCCCAGCGTTGCGCCTCCCCGATGTCGCGCGGAATGCACTCCCCCTCCAGCTGCATCCAGCTCAGCATGTCCTGCGCCGGGCCGTCGCCCTGCTCCGCGGCGGCCCGATAGAGTTCGGCGGCGCGCGCGTAATCC
>NZ_JBOHKS010000274.1:0-30899 GCF_050729195.1 Hypericibacter sp. | reverse complement strand
GCCCGCCGGCCCCGCTGTTATCCTGTCTCTCTGGCCCGAACGAGGTGTCGATTACGCCTTGTTCTTACGGTTTTCGTCGACGTCCTCGAAGTCGGCATCGACGACACCGTCCTTGGGCGCGCCGGTCCCGCCGGCGCCCGCGCCCGGACCCGCCGCCCCGGCACCGGGGCCGCCGGCCTGGGCTTCGGCTTCCTTCTGCTTATAGAGCTGCTCGCCCAGCTTCATGGCGAGCTGCATCAGGGTCTGGGTCTTGCTCTCGATCGCTTCCTTGTCTTCGCCCTTCACCGCTTCCTTGAGATCGGCCGAGGCCGCCTCGAGGGCGGTCTTGTCCGAGGCCGCGACCTTGTCGCCCGCCTCGGCCACCGACTTCTCGGTCGAGTGGATCAGGCTGTCGGCGTTGTTGCGGGCCTCGATCAGCTCCTTGCGCTTCTTGTCGTCCGCGGCATGGGCCTCGGCATCCTTCACCATCTTCTGGATGTCGGCCTCGTTGAGACCGCCCGAAGCCTGGATCCGGATCTGCTGCTCCTTGCCGGTGGCCTTGTCCTTGGCCGAAACCTGGACGATGCCGTTGGCGTCGATGTCGAAGGTCACCTCGATCTGCGGCACGCCGCGCGGCGCTGACGGCAAGCCCACCAGGTCGAACTGACCCAGGATCTTGTTGTCGGCCGCGAGCTCGCGCTCGCCCTGGAAGACCCGGATGGTGACCGCGTTCTGATTGTCTTCGGCGGTCGAGAACACCTGGCTCTTCTTGGTCGGGATCGTGGTGTTGCGCTCGATCAGGCGGGTGAACACGCCGCCCAGCGTCTCGATGCCGAGCGACAGCGGCGTCACGTCGAGGAGGAGGACGTCCTTGACCTCGCCCTTGAGCACGCCGCCCTGGATCGCCGCGCCGATGGCCACGACCTCGTCCGGGTTGACGCCCTTATGCGGCTCGCGGCCGAAGAAGGACTTCACCGTCTCCATCACCTTGGGCATGCGGGTCATGCCGCCGACCAGCACCACTTCGCCGATCTCGGAGGCTTTCAGGCCCGCATCCTTCAGGGCCGCGCGGCAGGGCTCGATCGTCTTCTGGATCAGATCGTCCACCAGCGCTTCGAGCTTGGCGCGCGTCAGCTTGATGTTGAGATGCTTCGGACCGCTCTGGTCCGCGGTGATGAAGGGCAGATTGACCTCGGTCTGCATCGAGCCGGAGAGCTCGATCTTGGCTTTCTCGGCCGCTTCCTTCAGACGCTGCAGGGCGAGGCGATCCTTGCGTAGATCGATGCCCTGCTCCTTTTTGAACTCGTCCGCGAGATAGTCGATGATGCGCGCGTCGAAGTCCTCGCCGCCGAGGAAGGTGTCGCCGTTGGTCGACTTCACCTCGAACACGCCGTCGCCGATCTCGAGCACGGAGATGTCGAAGGTGCCGCCGCCGAGGTCATAGACCGCGATGGTGCCGGCGCCCTTCTTCTCCATGCCATAGGCGAGTGCGGCCGCCGTCGGCTCGTTGATGATGCGTAAGACTTCCAGACCCGCGATGCGGCCGGCATCCTTGGTGGCCTGGCGCTGCGAGTCGTTGAAGTAGGCGGGAACGGTGATCACGGCCTGCGTGACCTTCTCGCCGAGATAGCTCTCGGCGGTTTCCTTCATCTTCTGGAGGATGAAGGCCGAGACCTGCGAGGGCGAATATTTCTTGCCGTGGCTTTCGACCCAGGCATCGCCATTGTCGCCCGAAATGATCTTGTAGGGGACGAGGCTCTTGTCCTTCTGGGTCAAGGGATCGTCGTAGCGCCGGCCGATCAGGCGCTTGATCGCGAACAGGGTGTTTTCCGGATTGGTCACCGCCTGGCGCTTGGCGGCCTGGCCGACCAGACGCTCGCCGGACTCGGTGAATGCCACCATCGAAGGCGTCGTCCGCGCGCCTTCCGCGTTCTCGATGACCTTGACGTCCTTGCCCTCCATGACGGCAACGCAGGAGTTGGTCGTACCGAGATCGATGCCGATAACTTTACTCATCTCTTCCTCATTTCCATGGCAGGTCCGCCCGCGGCCTTCTCGGGTTGGCGAAGCACCGCCCGGGACCCCCGAATTTCAAGCTACCCCGCGGCGACCCGGCAAAGCCCGGTACCGCTTGGGAAAATGACCTTTCGGCCCGACGGGATATATAGGCGGCAATGCTTCGGACGCAAGCACCTGATGGTCGCAGAAACGCCAGATTCTGCTTATTGCCGACATGGCCGCTGACCCTTCCGGGGCCTCGCCCCGCTTGGCGCCGACTCCTATGCTGGCCCAGCGTCCCGACAATAGGCGCCAATCTTCCAGGGGTGTCGATGAGCAGCCAAGGATCCAGTCCGAAAAACAGCGGCATCTATCGAATCATCAGGATCGTGTTCGGGGCCGATCTGGTGATCGGCTTGGCCCTGGCCGCGGCCGGCTTTTGGCTCTGGGACCGGATCGAGATATGGACCGCGGGCCTCGGCCTCGCGGCCGTCGGGCTGCTGATGTTGCTGCTCTTTCCGATCCTGATGCGCCGTTCCGGACCGCGCGATCGGTGAGGTCGCCTCGGCCGAGGCGAGGTCAGCGTAAAGACAGATGCATATGGTCGTCATGGCGGGCGACCGAGCAGCCTTGGAAACGAACCAGAGGACCGTGAGCGCCAAGCCGCTCCTGGAGATGGGTCTCCAGGAGAATGCGTGTCAGCCCATAATCCGGGCCTTGGCTCTCGAGCCATTCCAGCATTGCCGCGGTCCGTTCCGGATCGAGCGCCGCACCGTCGAAAACTGGCTGAAGCCAGTTGAAGTCCCATCGCAAATAGGAATGGCGCCCCTCGCAGGGGCGTGCTTCGCCCGGCTTCGGCTGCGCATAGGCCCAATAACCGATCCATGAGGGCGGCTCGACAGGACCCGGGCGGGCGGGATCGGTCGACTGATAGAAATAGGCGAGATCGATCTTGCGGCCATCGTCATGGCTCACATGCGGGAGGAGCGGAAAGCCGTCGATAAAGGGGAAGTTCGCATCAAGATATTCAACCCGTGTCTCCGGAAAGCGCGCGTCCATGGCCGCACCCAAATCAGTCAGCAGCCGTCCTACCGCAGGCGTCGCATAGTTCCGATTGAGGATGCAGGTAGCGACGGTATGGGCAGAAAAATGGCGGCCCGCACCCTCCTCACAAGGCAGGGCTTCACGCCCAAACAGCGGTGCCAGGTGAGGCACAACAACAAAGGTCGCGAGCGCATAGAGGCCCGCGAAGCAACCGGCCCGCAGTAGCGATCGCGCGATCCATGAGCCCGCACCCAACCGCATCAGCAGCCGCTGCGAGATCCACCGTGAAAGGGCATAGACCAGCCCGCCGACCTGGGTGAGTAGGGTCAGCAGGACGAAGACCAGAATGAAATAGAGCAGCTTCGCCAGGCGGCCTGGGCCGACGGGGCGAAACGGCAAGATCACGCCACCGTATCGATCCGGCTGCCGGGCTGCGTGCCCTCGCCGTTCGGCCGGGCGCCGGCGGGCTCGGCCTTGGCGACACCGACCATGGCCGCGCGCAACAGGCGATCATGCATCATATAGCCCGGCTGCAGCACCTGGACGATCGTGCCGGCGGGCTGGCCCGTGCCGGGCACCTCGAACATGGCTTGATGCAGGTTGCTGTCGAACTTCTCGCCCAGCGGTTCGACGCGCCTGATGTTGTGGCGCTCGAAGGCCGAGAGCAGCTGGCGCTCGGTCGCGGCGACGCCGTCATAGAGCGTCTTCAGGGCCGGATCGCTGTCGAGCTGCTCGGCCGGAATATGCTGCAGCGCGCGGCCCAGATTGTCGGCCACGGCCAGCATGTCCCTGGCGAAATTGGCGGCGGCATAGCGCTGCGCGTCCTCGCGCTCGCGTGCCCCGCGCCGGCGCACATTCTCGGTCTCGGCCAGCGCCCGCAGCAGCTGGTCCTTGAGCCGGGCGGCCTCGGCCCTGGCTTCCTCGAGCAGGTCGGCATCCGGCGCCAGGCCGACGATTTCGGCCGGCGCGACACTGTCATTGGCGGGCGCAGGGGCGCCCTCGTCTCTCTTCTCGTCCGTCATGGTCGTCCTTTGGTCAGCGGATCCGGCGATGGGCCGGGATCAGGACCGGGTTATGGGGTCCCCGGGCGGCCGGATCAAGGTCCCACCGGTCCCTAAAACGCGCCCGATCACCTTCGCGGTGTAATCCACCATCGGAATGATCCGGGCATAATTGACCCGGGTCGGGCCGATCACGCCCACCGCACCCACGATCCGTTCCTCGGAATCGCGGTAGGGCGCGATCACGACCGAACAACCCGACAGGCTGAAAAGCTCGTTCTGCGCGCCGATGAAGATCTGGATGCCCTCGGCCCGGTCGGCCGCGTCCAGCAAGCGCGCCAGCGATTCCTTGGTCTCGAGCGCGGCGAAGAGCGCCCGCACCCGCTCGAGGTCGGCCATCTCCTTCACGTCCTCGAGCAAACGCGACTGGCCGCGCACGATGAGCGCGCCATCCTTGTTGCCGCCGGCCCAGCTGGCGAGGCCCGCCGACACCACCTTGGCCGCGAGCTGGTCGAGCTCGCTGCGCTGGCTCGCGATCTCGGCCATGATCTCGGCGCGCGCGCCGTCGAGCGTGCGGCCCACCAGCTTGGCCAGGAGGTAATTGCCGGCCTCGATCAGCGAGGAGGGCGGCAGGCCGATCGGCAGATCGAGGATCCGGTTCTCGACGATCCCGTCCTCGGTCACCAGCACGGCGAGCGCCCTGCCCGGCCCCAGATGCACGAACTCGATATGTTTCAGCGGCCGCGCCGATTTGGGCGCCACCACCAGCCCGGCGCAATGCGAGAGCCCGGCCAGCATCTGCGTCGCCTGCTCCAGCACCTGCGGCAGGCTGCGGCCCGAGGCCGCACATTGGCTGTCGATGGTCTGGCGCTCGTCATCGGTGAGACCCCCGATCTCGAGGAGCCCGTCCACGAACATGCGCAAGCCCAGCTCCGTCGGCAGCCGGCCGGCGGAGGTGTGGCGCGCATAGAGCAGGCCCGCCTCTTCCAGGTCGGCCATCACATTGCGGATGGTCGCCGGCGACAGGCCCATGCCCAGCTTGCGCGAGATCGTGCGCGAGCCCACCGGCTCGCCGGTCTCGACATAGGCATCGACGATATGACGGAAGATCTCGCGCGAGCGCTGGCTGAGCTCGGCAACGGCGTCGGGGCGACCCGGCGCCTGAATCGTCCGTTTGACCGAAAGGGGCGTTGTCATCACTGATTCCTGGCGCGTCACGAAAAGGTAGTAACGCAGGCCATGCCCGTCAATGCAACGGCCCTGGGCAATGGCCCTGGGCAACGGCCCTGAGCAACGGCCCTGGGCAACGACCCTGGGCAACGACCCTGGGAACAGGGGCTGGCCTGGACAAGGGAGCTGAACGAGGGCGGCCCGGGGTCGGTTCCCGGCGCTCCGGCCGAAAGCCCCGGCAAAACTGGACCGGTCGGACGTCAGAGGATAGGTTGCGCCCTCGAACGCCAGATCCAGAAACCCTTTCTTCTAGGCCCTTTGACCCATGCGCCCTTCCGGTCGCGCGCCCGACGCGCTTCGCTCCGTCCGCCTCGATGTGAATGTCAGCAAATATGCCGAAGGCTCCTGCCTCGCCGTCTTCGGCGACACCCAGGTGCTCTGCCTGGCGACCATCGAGGAGAAGGTGCCGCCCTTCCTGCGCAATTCCGGGCGCGGCTGGATCACGGCCGAATATGGCATGCTGCCGCGCGCGACCAACGAGCGCATGGAACGCGAGGCCGCCAAGGGCAAGCAGAGCGGCCGCACCCAGGAGATCCAGCGGCTGATCGGCCGGTCTTTACGCGCCGTCATCGATCTGGGCGGCTTCGGCGAGCGCCAGATCCGGCTCGATTGCGATGTGATCCAGGCCGATGGCGGCACCCGCACCGCGGCCATCACCGGCAGCTATGTGGCGCTCCATATCGCCTTCGCCCATATGCGCAAGCTGGGCGCCATGCCGGCGATGCCGCTGAAGGATCATGTGGCGGCGATCTCCTGCGGCATCTTCCAGGGAACGCCCGTGCTCGATCTCGACTATGCCGAGGACAGCAATGCCGATGCCGACGCCAATTTCGTGCTGACGGGCGCCGGCCAGATCGTCGAGATCCAGGGCACGGCCGAGAAGAAGGCCTTCACCGAGGCCGAGTTCAACCAGCTCTTCCAGCTCGCGCGCAAAGGCATCGGCCAGCTGGTCGAGCTGCAGCGCGAGGCGATCAAGAAGGCCGGATGACGGACGCCGCCAGCAACGCGACGAGTCACCGGCGCTTCGCCGGCGACCGGCTGGTGGTGGCGAGCCACAACCAGGGCAAGGTGAGAGAGATTGCCGAGCTGCTGCGGCCCTTCGGGGTCGAGCCGGTCTCGGCTGCGAGCTTAAGCCTGCCCGAGCCCGAGGAAACCGAGACGACGTTCCGCGGCAATGCCGAGCTCAAGGCCCGTGCAGCGGCCATGGGCGCAAAGCTGCCGGCGCTCGCCGACGATTCCGGCCTCGCGGTCGATGCGCTCGATGGCGCGCCCGGCATCTATTCCGCGCGTTGGGCCGGCGAGACGCGCGACTTCGGGGCCGCGATGAAGAAAGTCGAGCAGGAGCTGGCCGCGCGCGGGGCAACCGCTCTCAAGGACAGGCGCGCGCGCTTCATCTGCGCGCTGTCGCTCTGCTGGCCGGACGGCCATTGCGAGACCTTCGAGGGCAAGGTCGAAGGCACCCTCGCCTTCCCGCCCCGCGGCTTGCGCGGCTTCGGCTACGATCCCATCTTCATGGCCGATGGCCAGATGATCACCTTCGCCGAGATGGACCCGGCCGAGAAGCATGCCATCAGCCACCGCGCCGACGCCTTCCGCCAGCTGGTGGCCGCCTGTTTCGCCTGAGAAGAACCGGATGAACCCGACGACGCAGAGAATGACAGTGCCGAGCGAAGGCACCGGAGCCGCGCCCGTGCCGGGCGGCTTCGGGCTCTATATCCATTGGCCCTTCTGCAAGTCGAAATGCCCCTATTGCGATTTCAACAGCCATGTCCGCGCCGCGATCGACGAGACGCGCTGGCGCGACGGGCTGCTGCGCGAGCTCGATCATTATGCGGCCGAGATCGCGCGCGACGGCGGCCCCCCTCGCCGGCTCGACAGCATCTTCTTTGGCGGCGGCACGCCCTCGCTGATGAGTCCCGACACGGTGCAGCATTTGATCGAGGGCGCGCGCCGGCATTGGTCCTTCGCACCCGATATCGAGATCACGCTCGAGGCCAACCCGACCTCGGTCGAGGTGGCGCGCTTCCGCGCCCTCGCCCAGGCCGGCGTCAATCGCGTCTCGATCGGCATCCAGGCGCTCGACGATCGATCGCTGAAATTTCTCGGCCGCCAGCACAGCGCTTCCGAAGCACTCGAGGCCTTCGAGGCCGCGCGCGAAAATTTTCCGCGCTTCACCTTCGACCTGATCTATGCGCGGCCCGGCCAGACGCCGGCGCAATGGCGCGAGGAATTGCAGGCGGCGCTGGCGCGCGCCGGCGGCCATCTCTCGCTCTATCAATTGACGATCGAGCCCGGCACCGCCTTCGAAGGCGCCGTCGCGCGCGGCGAGTTCTCGATCCCCGACGAGGCGACGCAGGCTGCGCTCTATGAGATCACGCAGGAGCTGACCGGGGCCGCCGGGATGCCGGCCTATGAGATTTCGAACCATGCGCGGTCCGGCGAGGCCTCGCGGCATAATCTCGTCTATTGGCGCTATGGCGATTACGTCGGCGTCGGCCCCGGCGCCCATGGCCGTCTCACGCTGGGCGGACGCAAATGGGCGACGCGCCAGCATCGCGCCCCCGAGCCCTGGCTCGATCTGGTCGAGCGCGATGGCCATGCTACGCGCCAGCGCGACGAGGTGTCGGTCGAGGCGCGGCTCGAGGAGATGACCCTGATGGGTCTGCGCCTGAGCGAAGGCATCGCGCGCCAACGCTTCATCGATGAGACGGGGTCGGAGCCGGAAGCGCTGTTCGATCCGGCGAAGCTCGACCGCCTGATCGAGGGCGGGTTCCTCGTTCTCGATGAACAGGGCCTGCGGGCGACGCCCGAAGGCCGTCAGCGGCTCAACGCGGTTCTTCCCGCATTGCTTGGCTGAACTCTATTCGTCTGCCCTAAGAAGGACCGCCAACTCCTTCTCGAATGCTTCGAGTGGCTCATCGGCAGCAAGGCCCGCTACGATCTCGCGCAGAGCTTCATTGCGGGCGCTGTCGTCCTCGCCCGCATAGTCGACGCTATCGCTGCCCATGAGAAAGAACGCCCACTCCGACAGCGCATCGGGATTGGATTGAAGCTTCAGAATCCCCTTCATCACGTCATCGGGCTGGACCGTGATACGGCATGGGCAGCGTCCGAACGTCCAGCTTCGCCAGCGGCCTCTCTCTTCCTGCAGGTCGAGTTCGAAGCCGTACTCCCGAAGCGACGACCAATGGGCTAAGCCATGCACGACGCGACGAACCTGTTCCTCGGCTCCCACCCCTGACACCTCCCCTGCTCGGCAACCGCAGGATAGCCGTTTGACGCCGAAGGCCGTCCCCAAACTGAAAGGGCCCGCCGTCAGAAACGGCAGGCCCTTGGTAGGGTGGTCATCGTTGTCTATCCAGGCGGGGGTTTGTCCCGCCCGTCCCTGGAAGTTCAGCCGCAGCCGGCCGGGCTGTGGTTCGAACCATGGCGAAGGCGCGAGATGCCATTCGTCAGGGCCGAGATGCCGCTGTCGATGCCTTCGAGCAACCGGTAGGTGCCCGCCGCGATGTCGAGCGAGAGCGGGTCCCGCACGGCGTTCTGCTGCTGCGACGTGGCCGTCCGGCCTGAACCGAACCAAGCTTGGACCAAGCCATCAAAGAAACGATCGATCATAATACTCTCCATCCGTTCGGCCGGTCGCCCTCGACTTAATAAATCCTTCACTGAAGGAACGTCGGGACCGGCTCCTTGGACGTGAAGATGGGCGAATTTCCGCCGTTTGACAAACGAGACCTTCTACCTTAGAAGATTAGAAAATCTATCCTGAAGGAGAGGGCATGAATTCCTTTCCACTCAATGCGTTGCGGGTCTTCGAGGCGGCCGCCCGACATCTTTCCTTCGCCAAAGCCGCAGAAGAACTGCATGTGACCCCGGCCGCGGTCAGCCAGCAGATCAAGACCCTGGAAGCCCGGCTCGGCCAGCCTTTGTTCCGCCGGCTGAACAGGCGGCTGCTGCTGACCGACGCCGCCCAGCTCTGCCTGCCGGGCCTGCGCGAGGGGCTGGACCGGATCCAGGCCGCCATGCGGCTGGTCACCCGATCCCATATGAACACCCTGACGGTGTCCTCGGCGCCGACCTTCGCCGCGCGCTGGCTGGTGCCGCGGCTGGAGCGCTTCGCCGCGCGCCATCCCGAGATCGAGCTCAGGATCGATGCGACCGATCATGTGGTGGATTTCGCGGTCGAGCCGATCGACATCGCGATCCGCTATGGCGCCGGCCATTATCCGGGCCTGCGCGTGGACAAGGTGATGAGCGCACCCGAATACCCGGTCTGCAGCCCGAAATTGCTCGAAGGTCCGCATCCCCTGCGCAAGCCCGAGGATCTGAAATATCACACGCTGCTCCACAGCGATGTGCAGCCCGACAGCGACCTTTATCCCAACTGGCGGATGTGGCTGCTGGCAGCCGGCGTCAAAGGCGTCGACCCGACGCGAGGTCCGCGCTTCTCGCCCGAGACCATGGCGATCGACGCGGCGATCAAAGGGCAGGGGGTGGCACTGTCCAGCCTCGTCATCGTCCAGGACGAGATCGCGGCCGGCCATCTGGTGAAGCCCTTCGACGTGATGCTGAAGCTGCAGTTCGCCTATTACCTGGTGGCGCCGCGGGCGTCCGCCGACCGGCCCGCGGTGAAGGCCTTTCGCGAATGGCTGCTGGAGGAGACAAGGGCCATCCGCGAGGCCGAGCCGAAAGCGGCCTGAGGCTCGGACGCCGGCTCGACGCTCTCGGCGGGCGAGCGCTATGCTCGGACCTCTCGGCGCTTGAGGAGAACGCGCGTGGCACTCACCGATCGCTGGGGCGAGCCGGCCGACACCGACAACAAAGCGGCGCTCGAGGCTTATGAACGCGCGGTGCAGGGCATGGTCGCGCTGAGCGGCGATCCGCTGGCCGAGATCCGCAATGCGGTCGCGACCGATCCGGGCTTCGGGTTCGGCCATCTCGTCGAAGCCCTGTTCCATCTCTATCCGATGACGCGCGCGCAAAACCACGAGGCGCTCGCCAGTCTCGCGCGCGCCGAAGCGGCGCTGCGGCCGACGACGCCGGCGCGGCTGCGCGGGCATCTCCATGCCGCGCGCGCCTGGTCGATCGGTCACTGGCAGGATGCGGCCGCCGCCTGGGAATCGGTGCTGCTCGATCACCCGCATGATCTGCTCGCGGTCAAAGTGCTGCAGGATCTCTATTTCTTCCTGGGCGACGCGGCCAATATCCGCGACACCGTCGCGCGCGTGCTGCCCAACTGGAGTGAAAACGAGCCCGGCTACAACTATCTCCTCGGCATGCTCTCCTTCGGACTCGAGGAGAATGGCGATTATCAGCAGGCCGAGCGGATCGGCCGAAGCGCGATCGCGCGCGATGCCTACGATCCCTGGGCCCATCATGCGGTTGCCCATGTGCTGGAGATGCAGGGCCGCGTCGGCGACGGCATCGCCTTTCTCTCCGGCGGCGCGCCCTACTGGGCGCAGAGTTTCTTCGCGGTCCATAACTGGTGGCATCTGGCGCTCTATGAGCTGGACCAGGGCGAGGGCAATGCGGCGTTCGATCTCTATGACGGTCCCTTGCGCGGCGGCGTCAGCGATCAGCCGCTCGATCTGGTCGATGCCGCCGCCTTGCTCTGGCGCCTGAAGCTGGTGGGTTTCGAGGCGGGGCAGCGGCGCTGGCAGGCGCTGGCGAAGCTCTGGCTGCCGCATGCCGAGGACATGGTCTATTGCTTCAACGATGTGCACGCGATGATGGCCTTCGTCGGCGCCGGCGAGGACCGGCAGGCCGAGACGCTGCGCGCACGGCTCGCCGCCCGCGCGCTGGGCCAGGACAGCAACGCGATGATGACGCGCGAGGTGGGTTTGCCCTTGGCCGAGGCGCTCATCGCCTATGGCGAGGGCCGCGACAGCGAGGCGGTGGATCTGCTGCTGTCGATGCGCCGCAAGGCCCATCTCTTCGGCGGCAGCCATGCGCAGCGCGATTTGATCGAGCAGACCTTGCTGGCCGCCGCGATCCGCGGCGGCAGGCGTCATCTGGCGCGGGCGCTCGCCGGCGAAAGGCTGGGCCGCAAGGAGACCAGCCCCGGCAATTGGCGCTGGATGGCGCGCGCCTGGCGCAGCCTCAGCCAGCCGGCCGAAGCGGACGCCGCCGACCGGCGGGCCCGCGAGCTGGCCCAGTTGAACTGAAGATTTTCGACCGAGGCGTCAGGCGCCGGGCGGCGGGAAGCTCTGTGGCGGCGGATCGATGACGCCAAAGGCGCCGGTCTGGATCTCGTAGATGGCAAGCCCGCGCTCGACCGTGCCGTCGGGGCGGAAACGGAAGATGCCGTCGATGCCGGAAAATCCGTCGGGGCCCGTCAGGGCGCTGTCGTCGATGCGCGGATGGTTGGGATCGCGCGTCAGGGCGCCGGCCAGGAGCGTCGCGTCATAGGCGACGCTGGCGATGCGCGGCGGCTGGGTTCCGTAATTGGAGCGATAGCGATTGGCGAAACCGGCCCAGGCCTCGTTGGCGGGGGCCGCGAAGATGCCGCCCACCAGCGCCGGCTCGCGCAGCAGAGCCTGATCGTTCCAGAGCGAGGTGCCGAGCAGATGCACCTTGGTCTGATCGAGGCCGTAATAGGAGAGGAGGGGCGCCACCAGATGCAGCACGTCGCCGCCTTCGGGAATCATCAGCGCGTCGAACGTGCCCTTGGCATTGCCGAGCCGCTGCAGGAAGGGTGAGAAGTCCGACGTTCCCGGCGGATAATATTCGATCGCCGCCAGCGCGCCTCCGGTCGTGAGCACGGTCTGCTGCAACTGCCCGATGACCGTGCGGCCGAAGGCCGTGTCCGGTACCAGCGCCGCGATCCGCTTGCGGTCGAGCGTCGCCGCGTAGCGGACCACGCGATCGACCTGGAGCTGCGGCAGGATGCCCATCACATAGACGCCGGTGCCGGCAACCGAACGGTCGGTCGAGAAGGCGATCATCGGCACCTGCGCGTTGCGCATCGCGGGCGAAGCCTGTGTCACGGCGGAAGCGAAGATCGGCCCCAGCACCATCTGCACCCCGGCATCGACCAGCTGCTGCGAGGCGGCGGCCACACCGCCGGGCTGCTCGGTGTCGCGCACCTCGAGCGAGAGATTGTCGCTGCCGGATTCGAACAGGGCCATCTCGGAGGCCTGCAGCATGGCCTGGCCCAGCCCCGCATTGCTGCCGGAGAGCGGCAGGAGCAGCCCGACCTTGGCGGGCCCCGCCGGTACGGGGGCCGGCGTCGGCGCGGGTGTCAGCTCCGGCGCCGGGGGCGGCTCTGTCGCTTGTTGCGTCGGCGGCGGGGCCGTTACAGTCTTCGGCGCGCAGCCGGCCAAGAGGCCCGCGGCCATCAGCGCGGCGATGACGGGCAGGGCCACGCGGCGGGCGGGAGCGAAGAATGGCCAAGCGGGCAGAGGGCGGGCGAGGGCGAGGGAAGGCGACACGGGCCGTGAGCTCCGGCGTCGATGAGGATGATGGGGCCGAGCCTAGCGATCAGGTCCCGTCAAGTAAACCCGAGCCATCCGCGGCAATGCGCGGCGAGCCAGAGAGAATCGGCGGATCGCCGGCGCCTGGCCTGCATCTGGTGGCGACGCCGATCGGCAATCTCGGCGACATCACCCAGCGCGCCCTCGAGCTGCTGCGGACGGCGGATCTGATCGTCTGCGAGGATACGCGCGTCACCGCGAAGCTCCTGTCGCGCTACGGCATCGCGACGCGGATGCTGCCTTACCATGAACATAATGCCGAGCGCATGCGGCCCGAGCTGCTGCAGCGTTTGGCCGAGGGCCGTGCGATCGCGCTGGTGAGCGACGCCGGCACGCCGCTGGTCTCCGACCCGGGCTACAAGCTGGTGCGCGAGGCGATCGCGGCGGGCCATGAGGTGACGGCCCTGCCGGGCGCTTCCGCCTCCCTGACGGCCTTGTTGCTTTCGGGATTGCCGCCCGATCGATTCTTCTTCGCCGGCTTCCTGCCGCCCAAGAGCGGCGAACGCCGGCGCGACCTGGCCGGGCTCGCGGCGATCCCGGCCACCCTGATCTTTTATGAAAGCGCCAACCGGCTGGCCGATTCGCTGGCCGACATGCGAGCGGCCCTGGGCGATCGGCCCGCGGCCGTCGCGCGCGAGTTGACCAAGCTGCATGAAGAAGTCCGCCGCGGCAGCCTCGGTGTGCTGGCCGATCACTATGCGAAGGCCGGGCCGCCCAAGGGCGAGATCGTCATCGTGGCGGGGCCGCCGCTCGCGGAGACGACGGCGGTCTCGGATGCCGATCTCGACCGTGCGCTGAAACAAGCGCTGGCGCATATGAGCCTCAAGGATGCGGCCGCCGCGGTCGCGGCGGCCACCGGCCGGCCCCGTCGCGAGATCTATGCCCGCGCGCTGGCCCTCGTCGGCGACGATCCGGACGCGTGAGCGCTCGCATGGGGCCGCCGCCGGGCGATCCGATCGAGAAACGCCGGGCGGCGCTCCGCCGGGGCTCGCAGGCCGAGACGCTGGCCGTCTGGTGGCTGCGGCTCAAGGGCTATCGCATTCTCGGCCGCAATCTGAGGCTGGGCGTGGGCGAGATCGACATCCTCGCGCGGCGTGGCGATCTCCTGGTGGCGATCGAGGTCAAGCATCGTCCCGATCTGCTGACCGCGGGCGAGGCGATCGACCGGCGCAGCCGCGAGCGCATCGCCCGCGCGCTGTCGCGCTGGCTGGCGCAGCATCCGCGCCTGGCCGATCTCGATCTTCGCTTCGATGCGATGCTGATGGTGCCGGGCCATTGGCCGCGCCATGTAACGGATGCCTGGCGTCCGGATTGAAGGCTCTCTCCTCCGATCCGAACCTCGTCGCCTTGGATTCGCCGGATTTCTTGGCGTGACGACGGAGTCGCGGTCTAGAATCGGGCCCGATTCGCATGTTGGCGCCGGCCCACGCTCTCATCCGCCGGCCTGGACGCGGGCGCCCTTTCCGGGTGCCCGCTTTGGGCTTGTTCCTCCTATTGCCCGCCGTCGCGGGCTGCAGCCCGATCGGGACCGCCGAGACCGTCGGGGTCTTCGTCGCGGTGCAGGCAACCCAGGAGCGGGGGCTCGGGACCGCTCTGTCCGACGACTACATCTGGACCAAGGTGCAGGCGCGCTGGCTCAACAGCGATCCCGACATGTTCGCCCGGGTGCGGCTGCAGATCCAGGAAGGGCGCCTGCTCCTCACCGGCGTGGTGCAGCGGCCCACCGCCCGGGTGAGCGCGGTGCGCCTCGCCTGGGAGGTCGAAGGCGTGAATGAGGTGATCGACGAGATCCAGGTCTCCGAGCCGCTCGATGTCGGCCAGGCGATCCAGGACCAGTGGATCGCCCAGGACCTGCGCAACCGGATGCTGCTGGACAGCGGGGTGCGCTCGGTCAATTACAGCGTCGAGGCCGTCGACGGCACCCTCTATCTCATGGGAATTGCACAGGACAAAACCGAGCTGCAGCGCGTTATTGACCATGCCCGCGATATTTCCTATGTCCGAAGGGTGACAAGTTGGGTCCGCATCAAAGGCGAACCGCCGCCGCCCTTGCCCACCCAGACCGAACCCGCCCAGGACCCGACCGGGCCCGAGCCCACCGCGCCGGCGGCCAGACCCATCACCACAGCGGCTTCGTAACTGTCATTTTCGTGAATCGAATCAATCCTTTATGACGTCACCGGCCGACTCATCCCCCGTCTCGACCGGCCTGCTCTGGCCGGAAACGATGCCGGCTCGCGATTACCTGACCCTGATCGGGACGGGTGCCGAGGATCAGGTCGATCTGGCGGCCGCGGCCCTGGCGCTGGCGTCGCTCGACCGCCCCCAGGCCCTGCTGGCGGAGGCGCGCTCGCATCTGTCGAAGCTGGGCCGCTCGGTCGCGGTGGCCTTCGAGGCCGTCGGCCGCGACGATCTGGGCGCCCGCAGCTTCGCGCTGGTCGCCGCGCTGGCGCGCCAGGAAGGCTATGACGGCGACCGCGATCACTATGACGATCTCGCCAATGCCAATCTGATCTCGGTGATCGAGCGCCGCCGCGGCTTGCCGGTGGCGCTGGGCATCGTCTATCTCCACGCCGCCCGGCTCCAGGGCTGGGCCGCCGTCGGTCTCGATTTCCCCGGGCATTTCGTGATCCGCATCGAGCATGGCGGCGGGCGGGCCATCCTCGATCCCTTCAATGGCGGGGCCGTCCTCGAGGTCGCCGATCTGCGCCGCCTGCTCAAGGCCGCTCATGGCCCCACCGCCGAGCTCGAGACGCGGCACTACAACGCGCTGCCTGATCGCGCCGTGCTGCTGCGGCTCGAGAACAACGTCAAGCGCCGCCTGATCGCGGCGCGGGCCCTCAGCGGTGCGGCCGAGCATGTGCGCCGGATGCTGCTGGTGGCACCCGACGAGACCGGACTCTGGCGCGAGCTGGGCTTGATCGAGGCCGAGAGCGGCAATCTCAAGGCCGCGTCCACGGCGTTGGAGCGTTTCGTCGCCAAGGCGCCCGAAGGCGGCGAGCGCCAGCAGACGCGCAAGCTGATCCAGGAACTGAAGTCCCGGCTGCACTGACGGGACCCGTCGCTGCGGGCCCGCTCATCCGCAACTGGCGCCAGACTGGCGGGCCGGCTTATAGTCGCTGGCCCCCACCATCAGAGTATTGCCGGTCATGAGCCTTGCCGTCGCCATCCAGATGGATCCCGTCGAGACCATCAATATCGACGCCGACAGCACCTTCGTGCTCGGGCTCGAAGCGCAGCGCCGCGGCCATGCGCTGTTCCATTACGGGCCGCGCCAATTGTTCCTGCGCGACGGCCGCGTCTATGCCCGCGCCCGGCCGATGCAGCTCCGGCGCGAACGCGGCAACCACTTCACGATGGGCGCCGAGCAGACGCTGGATCTGGCGACGCTCGACATCGTGCTGATGCGCCAGGATCCGCCCTTCGACATGGCCTATATCACCGCCACGCATCTGCTGGAGCATATCCATCCGGCGACCCTGGTGGTGAACGATCCCGTCCATGTGCGCAATGCGCCCGAGAAGCTCTTCGTCACGCATTTCCCGGGCCTGATGCCCCCCACCCTGATCACCTCCGACCGCGCCGAGGTCATCGAGTTCCGCAAGGAACATGGCGACATCATCATCAAGCCGCTGTTCGGCAATGGCGGGGCGGGCGTGTTCCATCTGGTGCCCGCCGACGAGAATCTGAACGCGCTGCTGGAACTCTTCACCCAGCTCTATCGCGAGCCGGTGATCGTGCAGCGCTACCTTCCCGAGGTGCGCGAAGGCGACAAGCGCATCATCCTGGTCGATGGCGAGCCGATGGGGGCCGTCATGCGCGTGCCGGCGGCGGGCGAGGCGCGCTCCAACCTCCATGTCGGCGGCAAGGCGATAAAGACCAAGATGACCAACCGCGAGCGCGAGATCTGCGAGGCGATCGGGCCGGCGCTCAAATCGCGCGGGCTGGTGTTCGTCGGCATCGACGTGATCGGCCATCACCTGACCGAGATCAACGTCACCTCGCCGACCGGCATCCAGGAGATCAACCGTTTCGACGGCGTGCAGATCGAAACCAAGATCTGGGACGCGATCGAGCAGCGCTATGCCGAAGGCGGCAAACGCCGGCCGACCTGAAACGCGTTCTCAGCCCGAGGCTCCCGTCGTCAGCCTGAGGCCAGGGCGGCGCGGCGCTGGCGCCCGACCATCGTCTCGCGATGGACGATATAGATGCCGCTGGCGACCACGATCGCGGCCCCCGTCACCAGCCAGACATCCGGCAGGTCGCCCCAGACCAGATAGCCCAGCGTCATGGCGAAGACCAAACCCAGATAATCGAAGGGCGCGATGATCGCGACCGCGGTCCGGCGAAAGGCCGCGGTCATGGTGAATTGCGCGACCCCGCCGATGAGGCCGATCGCCACCAAGAGCGGCATCTCCGACCAGGTCGGCATGACCGCGTCGAAAGGGAGCGTCGCGGCACCGACGATCGTGGCGAAGAGCGTGAAGTAGAACACGATGGCGGTGCTGCTCTCGCTGCGGCTGAGACGGCGGACCTGGGTCATGGCGATCGCGTAGCAGAGGGCCGCCGTGATCGCGACCAGGGCCGCGGGCTGAAACACGCCGCTGCCGGGGCGCATCATGATCAGCACGCCCACGAACCCCACGATCACGGCGCTCCAGCGCCGCGGACCGACCCTCTCACCCAGGAGCGGGACCGAGAGGGCCGTCATGAAGAGCGGGCCCGATGAGGCGAGCGAGACCGCCTCGCCCAGCGGCAGCAGGGAATAGCTCAGAAAAAAGCAGACCATCGACAGGATGCCGATGCCCCCGCGCAGCGCATGAGCCAGGAGGTTGCGGGTGCGGATCGCGGCAAACCCGCCGGAGCGGGAGATCACCAGCATGACGGGCAAGAAGGCGAAGAGGTTGCGCACGAACACGATCTGGCCGATCGGAAAGCGCTCCGAGGCCAGCTTCACCAGCATGTCCATGGTGGTGAAGAGCAGCACCGAGAGCACCATCAGCCCGATCCCGCTCAAGACCGAAGGGCGGGCGGCGGCCGTGGCGGGCAGGGACATCGTTGGCTTTCCGGCGGGTAAGGCGACGGTGAACGGCCGCACTCTAACCTGACCGCAGGAACAAGGGACCGCTGATTTGGCACCGGTCTGTTTTTGGGCTTAATCCATTATGTCGATCCCTTTGTTTTAGCGGCGTTCGTTTGGTTTCCCCCTTGGCTCGGCCAGGGTTTTTGCCTAGCTTCGCGATCAGTAATTTTCCGCCCAGGTCAGGCCAAAGGGGGTGCCGTGGCGCGACAGGTAGCGGTCGAAGCCAAAGGCGCGACCAAGATTTTCGGTTCGGGGGAAGAGGCCGTTCACGCCCTCGACAACGTTTCCGTGGCCATCCGCGAGAACGAGTTCTTCACGCTGCTGGGCCCCTCGGGCTGCGGCAAGACCACCTTGCTGCGCCTGATCGCCGGCTTCGAGCTCCCCAGTGCCGGCGACATCCTGCTGGCCGGCGAATCGGTCGTGCATCTGCCGCCCTATCAGCGCCCCGTGAACACGGTGTTCCAGTCCTACGCCTTGTTCCCGCATATGACCGTGGCGCAGAACATCGCCTTCGGCCTCGAGATGCGCGGCATCTCCAGGGCCGAGACGGCGGCCCGGGTCGAGGAAATGCTGGCGCTGGTGCGCCTCGGCAAGCTCGGCGGCCGCAAGCCCTCGCAGCTCTCGGGCGGCCAGCAGCAGCGCGTGGCGCTTGCCCGCGCGCTCGCCAACCGTCCCAAGCTGCTGCTGCTGGACGAGCCGCTCTCGGCCCTCGACCTCAAGCTGCGCAAGGAGATGCAGATCGAGCTCAAGCGCATCCAGCTCGACACCGGCATCACCTTCATCTTCGTCACCCATGACCAGGAAGAAGCCCTGACCATGTCGGACCGCATCGCGGTCATGAGCCAGGGCAAGATCCTCCAGATCGGCACGCCGACCGAGATCTATGAGCATCCCACCAGCCGCTTCGTCGCCGACTTCATCGGCGAGACCAATCTGATCGAGGTGGCGCTGGGCGCGCGCGCCAACGGCCAGGTGGCGCTCAAGATGCCGGGCGGTCGCGAGATCGCCGTCCTGCTGCCGCAGGGCGTCACCCTCGGCGACAAGGGCACGGTCGCGATCCGGCCCGAGCGCACCTCGCTGACCAAGGACGCCGACCGCCAGCTCGTCGGCAAGATCGAGAACATCGTCTATTTCGGCACCGACACGAGCTACTTCGTGACGCTCGCCGACGGCAAGCCGTTCCATGTCCGGGTGCAGAATCGCGAAGGGGCGCGCATGGGCTTCAGCAAGGGCGAGGAGGTCGGCATCCGCTTCGCGACCGACGCCGCCCAGCTCCTGCGCGATTGAGGCGCAAGGCGCTCATGGCGAGTATCGACGCGACCGCGACCCCGACAAGCAGCGACAAGCTGGCCCAGACCCGCGCCGAGGTGAAGCGGCGCGAGACGCTCAAGCGCGCCGGGCTGCTGTCGCCGGCGATCCTGATCATCGTCATCTTCGGCATCCTGCCGCTCTTCATCGTGCTGTTCTATTCCTTCCTCGAGGCCGGCGCCTATGGCGGCGTCGAATGGAAGTTCTCGGTCGATGCCTATGTGACCTTCCTCTTCAGCCACGATCTGTTCGATCCCACGATCCTGCATTTCTCGCCTTCCTATCTGCAGATCTTCGCGCGCTCCTTCATCGTCGCCGGCGTCGCCACGCTCATCTGCCTGCTGGTCGGATTCCCGGCCGCCTATTTCATGGCGACGCGCCCGCCCAAGACGCGCAATCTCTGGCTCTTCCTGGTGACGCTGCCCTTCTGGACCAACCTCCTGGTGCGCAGCTTCGCGATGATGCTGATCATCCGCGACCAGGGGCTGATCAACGGCTTCCTGATGTGGACCGGGATCATCCAGCAGCCGATCGTGATGCTCTACACGCCCTTCGCCGTGGCGCTGGGCCTGCTCTATGCCTTCCTGCCTTTCATGGTGCTGCCGCTCTATGCCAGCCTCGAGAAGATCGACTTCCGGCTGGTCGAGGCCGGGTTCGATCTCTATGCCACGCGCGGCCAGGTGCTGCGGCGGATCATCATCCCGCTGGCCAAGCCCGGCATCATCGCGGGCTGCATCCTCGTCTTCATCCCGGGTCTCGGCGCCTATATCACGCCGGCGCTCCTGGGCGGCGGGCGCGACCTGATGATCGGCAATCTGATCGCGCAGCAGTTCGGCACGGGCCGCAACTGGCCCTTCGGCTCGGCCATGGCGCTGATCCTGATGGCCGTGGTGCTGGTCTTCCTGATGATCTATGCGAGCGTCACCGGCCGCCAGAAGGTGCGTCATGGCTGATGTGACCGCGCCCGTTCCCTTCGTCGCCACCCGCCGCCAGCGGCGGATGCTCGACATGACCTATCAGCCGGGCTTCCGTGCGATCGCCTATTTCTGCCTTTTCATGCTCTACGCGCCGATCCTGGTGCTGGTGATCTATTCCTTCAACGCCAACCGCTCGGTCACGATCTGGACCGGGTTCAGCATCGACTGGTTCATCAAGGTCGTGAACAACGACCAGATCAAGAATGCGGCGCTGACCTCGTTCAAGATCGCCGTGGTCGCCACCATCGGCGCCACCATCGCCGCCACGGCGGCCGCCCTCGCCACCACGCGCACCACGCCCTATCGGGGCCTCGCCAGCGTCTATGTCATCATCAACCTGCCCCTGATGGTGCCGGAGATCGTGACGGCGGTGGCGACCCTCTCCTTCTTCGCCATGGGGCGCACGCTCCTCGGGATCGATCTGGGCCTCGCCAATCTGATGCTGGCCCATATGGTCTTCTGCATCCCCTTCGCCTATCTGCCGATCCGCGCCCGGCTCGAGGATATGGACCGGACGCTGGAACAGGCGGCGGCCGATCTCTATGCCAGCCCCTGGCACGCCTTCCGGCGGGTGACCTTGCCGCTGCTCACGCCCGGCATCATCGCCGGCGCGATGCTGGCGTTCATCACCTCGATCGACGACGTGACCATCACCACCCTCGTGGCGGGGCCCGGCCAGACCACGCTGCCGATCTACATTTTCGGCCAGATAAGACGCGGAGTAACGCCTGAAACCAACGCGGTTTCGACGATTATGCTGGCGGTTTCCGTGCTATTGGTTAGCTTGTTCTTCTTCCTCGCGCAGAGGCGGAAGAAGTAAATCCGGCCTTCGACCGGATCGTTTGAGAGAAAGGAACTTTCTATGAGGAATCGCCTTTTCGGCGGCCTGGTTGGCGTGGCGATCGCGTTTGCGGCGCTGACGCTCGCCGGTTGCGACGAGAAGAAGGAAGAGCAGGCTTCAAGCTCGACCTCGACCACCGACAGCAGCGCCGCCACCAGCTCCTCGACCGCGTCGACCACCGCGACCACCACGACGACGGATTCGAGTACGAGCACCGCGAGCACGGCGACCACCACCACCCAGGAAGCGGCGGTGACGCCCGAGGGCGGCGAGCTCCATATCTACAACTGGGGCAATTACACCAACCCCGACCTGATCAAGAAGTTCGAGGACACCTACAAGGTGAAGGTCACCCTCGACGATTACGATTCGAACGAGGTGATGCTGGCCAAGATCAAGGGCGGCGCCACCGGTTACGACATCGTCGTGCCGTCCGACTACATGGTCGCGGTCATGATCAAGGAAGGCCTCCTCGAGGAGACCAAGCCCAATACGATGGAGAACTTCAAGAACGTCGATCCGCGCTGGGTCGATGTCTATTGGGACAAGGGCCGCAACTACACGGTTCCCTGGCAGTGGGGCACGACCGCCTTCACGGTCAACACCGATGTCTATAAAGGCGACGTCAACACCTACAAGCTGATCTTCGACCCGCCGCCAGAGCTGCAGGGCCGCATCAACATGCTCGATGACATGAACGAGGTCATCAACGCAGGCCTGCGCTATCTCAACCTGCCCCGCTGCAACAAGAATCCGGAAGACCTGAAGAAGCTCACCGAGCTGCTGATGGGTTCGAAGAAGTACTGGCGCACCTTCGACTATGCGACGATCGAGAAGCTGACCTCGAAGGACGTCGACCTGTCGCAGCAGTGGAACGGCGCTTCCTTGCGCGTCCGCACCCAGATGCCTTCGATGGTCTATGCCTATCCGAAGGAAGGCCTGACCGGCTGGATGGACAATGTCTCCGTGCTCAAGGGCGCGCCCGACCTGGAGAACGCCAAGAAGTTCCAGAACTTCGTGATGGATCCGGAGAACGCCGCCCTCGTCTCGAACTTCGCGAACTATGCCAACGGCATCGTCGGCAGCGAAAAGTTCATGAAGAAGGAAATGGCCGATGCGCCGGAGATCATCATGCCGGCGAGCGCGCCGGCGCCGGAGTTCCTGCCGCCTTGCGACGACGACACGGTGAAGATGTACAACGCCATCTGGACCGAACTGAAGAAGTAGGCGCCTTCCTCCGGCTTCGACCGGAACGGCGTGCGACGTGATGAGGCCGGGTGGCTCATGCCACCCGGCCTTTTCCTTGTCCGGCCGACGGCTTTCCCGGTCCCCGCGAGGACGCGGCGATCCACTCGGCCCATCGCTTCGCGACCCGGGACCAGCTGTAGGTCTCGCGGGCGAAGCGAACCTGCTTCGACATTCGCGCGGCATGGCGGGTCGGATCCGCGATGGCGCGATCGAGCATGCCGAGAACGAGCTCGGCATAGGCTTCCGCCGCACCGGCGCGGTTTGCGTCATCCACCTTCGGCATCATCTCGCCAAAGCCTGACAATGTTTCCGGCAGCGCCCCCAAATCGGTCGTGGCCACCAGACAGCCCGACGCCATCGCCTCCATGACGGCGATGCAGGCCGTTTCGGCGAATGTCGAGGGATAAGCCAGCATGTCGGCGCCGGTCATCTCCTGCGCCAGGCGGGGCTGATCGACCGAGCCGAGCCATTCGACGCCCGGCATCGATCGGGCGCTCTCATAGAGCGGCAGATACCGCTCGTCCGACTGCCCATAGACTTTCATCGACGAGAACAGCCGCAAGCGCAGCGCCGGGATCTCCCGCCGCATCTGCGGGAAAGCCTCGAGCAGCAGGTCGAGCCCGCGAAACGGCGTGCTGGTATAGACGAGCGTGGGCGCGTCTTCGGGGATGGGCCGCCATGTCCAGGGTTGATCGGCGAAAACGGGCGCGATGGCATTGCGCATGATCCGGACGCGACGCGGATCGATGGCGAAGGCGGCCTTGTAGCCTTTGGCCTGCCAGAGACTGACGAAGGCGAATCCGTCCCAGGCCTCGCATTCCTCGCGACTACGGAGGGATTCGACCGACGGCTGGTTGGGCGCATGCTGCAGCCAGCAGATCAACAAGGGCGATCCCGGCCCCCGGGGGAAGACCCCGCGAAGCGCGGCGCCGACAAGGCCGGTCGCGATGACCGCATCATGCTGATGCACGAAACTCGTGCTGCGGCCGACGCTGGGCTCGGGAAAATACACGCCGCGATAGCGACCCGGCGTCGAGGTGTAGTTGATGACGGCGACGTCGTGTCCCAGTTGGGTCAGGGCTATCGCCAGATAACAGACCGCCGACTGGGTCCCACCCAGGGGCTGATGCCAGGGTGAGTCCGCCGTATAGTCGATCATCATCGTGTCCCAGAATGCGAGCTTCATCGCTTCCGCGCGACCCCTGGACCAAACGACCCTTGCCATTCTACGCCCATGCGACGGCCCGACAATCGGGCCAAAAGCAGGGCTTGCGGAACGGTCCCGCGCTGCCGAATGTTCTCCCATTGCGCCCGGGCCGAACCGGGGGCATTAAGGTGCCGAGCCTCGAGACAGACCCCAGGAATTCCACCCGCATGAAGACCATTTTCACGGAAGACCACCGGTTGCAGGACGGCAAGGCCGAGCTGATCGACGGCAAGCTGATGCCCTGTTTCGAGATGCCGCGCCGGGCCGAGATCGTGATCGCGCGCGTGCGCGACCAGAAGCTGGGCGAGGTGGTGGCGCCGGAACGCTTCGGCACCGATCCGGTGTTGCGCGTCCATAAGCCCGAGTTCGTGCGCTTCCTCGAGACCGCGTGGGACGAATGGGTCCAGCAGCATGGGAGCTACGATGCGCTGCCGCTCAACTGGATCGCACCGGGCATGCGCCGCATCCTGCCCGAGACCATTGACGGCAAGCTCTCCTATTACTCCTTCGATGCCGGCACGCCGATCACCGCCGGGACCTGGCGCGCCGCGATCGCCGCGACCGAGGTGGCGATGACGGGAATGAAGCTGGTGAAGGGTGGCGAGCGCGGCACCTTCGCGCTCTGCCGCCCGCCCGGCCATCATGCGGGCTCCGACTATTATGGCGGCTATTGCTTCTTCAACAATGCCGCGATCGCGGCCCAGGGCTTCCGCGACGGCGGGGCCGCGCGGGTGGCCGTGCTCGATGTCGATTATCACCATGGCAACGGCACGCAGGAGATCTTCTACAAGCGCGACGACGTGCTGACGATCTCGATCCATGCCGATCCGAAGCAGGAATTCCCCTTCTTCCTCGGCCATGCCGACGAGCGCGGCGAGGGCAGGGGCGAGGGCTTCCATCTCAACCTGCCGCTGCCCTGGGGCATCAGCTGGGCCGAATACGGTCCGGCGCTCGACACCGCCATGCGCCGGCTGACCGAGTTCGCGCCCGACGCCATCGTGGTCTCGCTCGGCGTCGACACCTTCGAGAAGGACCCGATCTCGAAATTCAAGCTGAAGCACGAGGACTATATCCGCACCGGCGAGGTCATCGCCGCCGCCGGCAAGCCCACGCTCTTCGTGATGGAAGGCGGCTATGCCGTCGAGGAGCTCGGTGTGAACGCCGTCAATGTGCTGCAGGGCTTCGAGGCAAAGAGTTAGATTTTCCGCTCGCAGACGGCCGCTGGCTTGTGTTCCGCTTGCGGACTGCCACTGGGTTTGTGTTCCACCCGCGAACGGCCGCCCCGCCAACCCCGTTCGCGGGTGTAAGAAGTAAGAAGGATCGCTTCACTCATGATCACCATCGCCAGCGAGGATCACCGGCTGCATGCGCCCAAGGGTGAGTTCTCGTTCGGCGAGTTCGTGCCGCCTTACGAGAATCCGCGCCGGGTCGACAGCATCCTCGCCCGCATCGCCGAGACGCGGCTGGGGCCGGTGCGCCCGCCCGAGCGTTTCGGCGCCGATCTGATCCGCCGGGTGCATAACGCGCCGCTGCTGGGTTTCCTCGAGACCGCCTGGACGCAATGGCAGGCGCAATTCGGTCCGGAGGCGCCGCCGGCTTTGCCCCTGAGCTGGCCGGTCGGCGGCATGCGGCAGATCGAACCCGAGGGTATCACGGGCAAGTTCGCCTTCTTCGCGCTCGACGCCTCGACCGCGATCACGCCCACCTCCTGGGCCGCGGCGCGCTCGGCGGTCGACGTGGCCTTGAGCGCGCAGAAGCTCGTGGCCGGCGGCGAGCGCACGGCTTTCGCCCTCTGCCGCCCACCCGGCCACCACGCGACGCCGGACAATTACGGCGGCTATTGCTTCATCAACAATGCCGCGGTCGCGGCCGAGGCTTTCCGCCAGGCGGGCACCGCGCGCGTCGCGGTGCTCGATGTCGATTACCATCATGGCAACGGCACGCAGGCGATCTTCTATCGCCGCCCGGACGTGATGTTCGCCTCGCTCCACGCTTCGCCCGAGACGACCTATCCTTATTTCAGCGGCTATGCGGACGAGATCGGCGAAGGGCCGGGCGAGGGCTTCAACGCGAATTATCCGCTGCGCCACGGCACCACCTGGAACGCCTATGGCGCGGCGCTCGATCACGCGCTGCAGCGGATCGAAGGCTTCGGTCCCGACGCGCTGGTGATCTCGCTCGGCGTCGACACCTTCGAGAAGGATCCGATCTCGCATCTGAAGCTGCGCAGCGACGATTACATCCGCATCGGCGAAGCCATCGCGCGCCTGAAGCGCCCGACTTTGTTCGTGATGGAAGGCGGCTACGCGATCGAGGAGCTGGGCCTCAACACGGTCAATCTGCTGCAGGGTTTCGAGGCGAAGGCCGGCTGAGGCCTCACCCGTCGCTGCCGGTCCAGAGCCAGACGCGCAACGGGCCCACCGCGCGGAAACCTGCCTCGCGTGCCAGCGCCAGATCCTCGTCGCGCTCATAGCCCACGATCGGCAGGCCGGGTGCCCGCGCCTGCGCCTCGCGGCGGCAGGTATTCCAGACCGAGGCGCGCGCGGCTTCGGGCCCGAACAGATTCGACAGCCCGATCGCCTCGGCCGACAGGCAGAGCACGCAGCCGGCCACGATCTCGTCGCCGAGACGGCCGGCGAGGATCGCGATCGACGGATCCTGCAGCAAGGCGGGCTGGAAGATGGCGGCCGATCCCGCCGAGAGATCGCGCCGCCAGGCCGTTTCCCAGGCCACGAGGTCTTCGGGACGCTCGATCCGGTGCCAGCGGATCGAAAGATCCTCCGCCGGCGGGGAAACCTCATCAGGCGACAGCTGGATCCAGCTCGCCTCGAACAGGCAGTCGAAACCCTGCGCCGTCAGATCGAGCGCCGCGAAGCTGTCCTTGACCGCCCAGGGCAAAGGCGGCCCGTTCTCGAGCAGCGCCGTGACGCGATCGCGCTGCGTCGCCTGGCCGTCGGCCGTGAGCGTGATCAGGTTGGGATAGAACAGCGGCAGCTTGCCGGCGCTGAACCAGAGCTCAGGCAGGAATTTTCCACCGGCGCCATGGCTGCGCGCGACCGCATCGCACCAGTCCGCATTGTTGCGCGCGGCTTGAACCGTCGCCATGTCGCTTTCGGTTGCCATTCAATCGGGCCGACCGATGGGCTCGGCGCCGCGGCCCTGCACCAGCCAGTCGGCCAGCGCGAGCTCGAGCCGGGCGAAGACGCCGTCCCAGTCGCCGACCGAGGTCTGGCGGAACAACCGCAGGTTCGGATACCAGCTCGACCGCTCCGGATCGAAATGCCACATCCAGCCGGCGCGATGGGGCAGCAGCACCCAGCCTTCGGCCCCCATGGCGCCCGCGAGATGCGCGACCGCCGTGTCGATGGTGATGACGAGATCGAACTGTGCGATCGCGGCCGCCGTGTCGGCGAAATCGCGCACCAGCGGCGCCAGATCGACGATCCGGCCCTGCCCTTCGCGGGCGATGTCGGCGGCGGCCGGCCCGATCTGCAGGCTGAAGAAGGAAAGATCGAAGCGTTGCGCGAGCCGCACGAAACGATCGAGCGTCGTGCTGCGATGCGGATCGGGATGGCGGTTGCCGACCCAGACGATGCCGATGCGCGGGACCGGCGCCGACCGCAGCTCGTTCCAGGGCGCATCCGCGTCGGGCGCCTTGAGATAAGGGATCGCGCCCGGCAGGTCCTTCGCCTGGATCCCCAGCGCCAGGCCCAGATCCAGCAGCGGGTAATGCGCGCCATAGGGCGGCAGGGTCGCGGCGAAATCTGCCACCTCGCCCAAGCCCGGCAGCCCCGCGAACAGGCGCAGCAGCGGCGCCTGGCAGGCCAGGATGAGATGCGGCGTCAGCGTCGCGAGGCGCGGCAGGAAGCGGGCGAACTGGATCACATTGCCATAGCCCTGCTCGCCCCAGATCAGGAGCGGCTTGTCGGTGGGCTTGCCGTCCCAGAGCGGTCCCGGCGGTGGCGGCACCCGTTGCGGACGTTCGAAGCGGCGCGCATAGCGCTGCCAGCCTTCGGGCCAGCGCTGCAATCGCATCAGCGAATGCGCCAGATTCCAGGTGAGGGAGGGATGATGGGGCGCCGCGACCGCCGCGCGTTCGAGCAATGTCACCGCCGCGGCCTCGCGCTGAGGATCGCGGCCCGCGAGCACCGCCGCCAGCGTCAGGGAGGATTCGGGCACCTGTGGTGCTAACGCGAGCAGCCGGCGCGCATGGGTCTCGGCTTCGGCCAACGCGCCCTGCCGGCGCAGGAGCATCGCCAGATTGTTGAGCAGGGCCGGATGCTGCGGCGCCATGGCAACCGCCGCCCGCAGCGATTGCTCGGCTTGCGCCAGATGCTCCGCCTCTTCCACCGGATCGAGATCGGCCCAGGCGATCTCGATCTCGGCCCGTGCGCGCAAGGCCGCCAGCCGCTCGGGCGGTGGCGCCGTCATGCTCACCTCTTCGAGCAAGGCGCGCGCCCGGCGGAATTCGGTCTTGGCGGCGAGCAGCCGCGCCAGCTCGAGACGCACCGGCACCGAGCCGGGTTCGAGCGAATGCGCCAGCTCGAGCGGCGCCAGGGCCGCGGCCGCGTCGCCTTCGGCCAGGAAGATGCGCGCCAGCATGAAATGGGTCGCGGCGTCGGCCTCGGGGCTGGCGATGAGCTCGACCAGCAGCGCCTTGGCTTCGGCGAAGGCGCGCCGTTCCAGCAGCAGCAGAGCGAGGTTGTGGCGCGCCGAGCGGACCTCGATGCCGGCGGCGATCGCCTGCCGATAGAGCGCCTCGGCGGAAGCGGCCTGGCCAGCCTGGTGCGCCCGAAGGGCTTGCTTGAAAAACGTGGTCATGAATAAGGGGGCCGCTTCGGGACATCGATCGGACGGTCAGCCCATCTTCCCCAACCCGGCGGGCTTGGCAATGGCGGCTTGACAGGGAACAATCTATGAACGAGTATTGAACATATAAATACTAATATAGGTTGTAGATGCCCAGGCATCGGAAGCGGCGGCATTCGAAGCACCGGCATCGGAAGGAGCGGCGGTGGATGGCGCGATGACGGCGGCGACCCCGGAGAACGGCCGCGCGCGTCCGGCGGGGTGGGGCGGCACGCCCAAGCCCGGCGGGCGGATCGCCAGCGTGGCGTTCCATGGCATCGAGGTGCTGGGCGTCGATGTGCAGGTCCAGACCGCCGGCGGCCTGCCCGTCTTCGCGGTGGTGGGACTGCCCGACAAGGCGGTGGGCGAAAGCCGCGAGCGGGTGCGCGCGGCCCTGGCCTCGCTGGGGCTGGCGCTCCCGCCCAAGCGCATCATCGTCAATCTGGCGCCGGCCGATCTCAGCAAGGAAGGCAGCCATTTCGATCTGCCGATCGCGCTGGCGCTGCTGGCGACGATGGGCGTGCTGCCCGGCGCCGAGCTCAACCGCTATGCGGCCCTGGGCGAGCTGGGGCTCGACGGGCGGATCGCCGCCGTGGCCGGCGTGCTGCCCGCCGCCATCAGCGCCGCGCAGATGGGGCTGGGCCTCATCTGCCCCGCCGAGCAGGGCGGCGAGGCGGCCTGGGCCGGCGAGATCGAGGTGGTGGCGGCGCCCAGCCTGCTCGCCCTCATCAATCATTTTCGCGGCAGCCAGGTGTTGCGCCCGCCCGAGCCCAAGATCGCGCTGCAGGAGGGTGCTGCCCTCGATCTTGCCGACATCAAGGGGCAGGAAAGCGCCAAGCGCGCGCTCGAGATCGCGGCGGTCGGGAGTCATAATCTTTTGATGATCGGGCCGCCTGGGTCCGGCAAATCGATGCTGGCGCAGCGCCTGCCCGGCATCCTGCCGCCGCTCGAGCCGGCCGAGGCGCTCGAGGTCAGCATGATCCATTCGGTCGCGGGCAGTCTCGCCGGCGGCCGTTTGCTGCGCCGCCGGCCGTTCCGCGACCCGCATCACTCGGCGACCCTGGCCGCCCTCACCGGCGGCGGCCCGCGCGCCAAGCCCGGCGAGGTGTCGCTCGCCCATCTGGGCGTGCTCTTTCTCGACGAGCTGCCGGAGTTTCCGCGCAGCGCGCTCGAATCGCTGCGCCAGCCGCTCGAGAGTGGCCGCGTCACAGTGGCGCGGGCCGCGGCCCATGTGACCTATCCCGCGCGGTTTCAGCTCATCGCCGCGATGAACCCCTGCCGCTGCGGCCATCTGGGCGACATGACGCGCGCCTGCGGCCGCCAACCGCGCTGCGGCCAGGATTATCAGGCGAAGCTGTCGGGGCCTCTCCTCGATCGTCTCGATCTCGCGATCGAGGTGCCGGCCGTCAGCGCCAGCGACCTGACCCTGCCGCCCTCGGCCGAGCGCAGCGCCGACGTCGCGGCCCGCGTCGCGGCCGCGCGGGCGTTCCATCATGAGCGCGTGCAGCGGCTTCTGAGCGGCACAACGTCGCCGCCACGGCCGGCCCCGCGCTGCAACGCCGAGCTCGACGGACGCTGGCTCGAAGAACTCGCAGCACCGGACAGCGAAGGCCGCCGCCTGCTGACCAACGCGGTCGAGCGTTTCCGCCTCTCCGCGCGGGGCTATCATCGAATCCTGAAACTCGCCCGCAGCCTCGCCGATCTCGAGGCCGAGCCGCAGATCCGCCGCGTCCATATCGCCGAGGCGCTGTCATACCGGCAGATGCAGGCTGGGTTATAAGTCGCTGCGCAATGCCGATCCCATGCAGGGTGCCCAATGCATCCTGCAAGAGATGAACTAACGGCCGGGGAACCCTAGATCTTCTAACCATTCCCCTTTGACCCTTGCAAGTAGGAGGCCCGATGCCGAGTCGACCAGCACTGCGCAGCATGCAGGTACATAAACTATTGAAAATTCTACGCGATCCCCAGGGCTTGCTAGATCTCGATCACGTCGGCAAAGTGTCGACTCGTCGACAGACTGAGGAAGCCAAGAGAAATGACTTCGAAGAGCACTGGAAGACAGACGAGGAGGGTCGAGCGCACCAAGATTCTCGGCATAAGGATGTCGCTGGAACGCGCCGCCGAGGTCAAAACCGAAGCGGCACGCAAGCATATGACAGTGTCACGGCTCTTCGACGAACTCTGGGCTTTGTATCTCAGGAAGCGTCAGCTATGACCGGACGATTCGCCACGGAAGTACAGCTGGCCGCTTTTGCGGCGGCTCTCAGCGGCGATCATATTACGGATGCAGAGCGAGCTATTATCGGTGACCGCCTGCCAACAGTGACTGCTTCCGAGAGACGGGAGCTTTCTGCAAATCTAGCCAGAGGCATAGACCGTCTGGGTGATGCATTTGCCACCCTACGTTCGTCAGAGTTGCGTCGGAAAAATGGCGCTACTTATACGCCCAGTGTCGTGGTCAACGCGATGACAGAGTGGGCGCTTCACCAGAAGATCGACCCAAAGCGCATTGTCGACGCCGGCGCCGGCTCGGGGCGGTATTCAATTGCTGCGGCCCGCGCTTTTCCCAACGCGACGATCGTGGCGATCGAAAATGATCCTCTTGCGGCTCTCGTTCTGCGTGCCAACGCAACTCTTTTCGGCATCACAGAGCGTATAGA
>NZ_JBOHKS010000273.1:0-18620 GCF_050729195.1 Hypericibacter sp. | reverse complement strand
GCGCGGGCCTTCGACAATGCCTGCGCTGGCCGCGGCAAGTCCGTGCTGGCACGCTGGCTGGCGCAGGAGGTCGAGGCCGGTCGGCTCGAGCTGGACGATCCGCTCCAGGCTGCCGGCATGTTGTTCGGCATGGTGGTGGGCGAGCCCCATCATCGCATGCTGATGGGCGAGGGACGGCCGCCCAGCCGCGCCGCGATCGAGGCCCGGGTCCGTAAGGCCGTCGACATCTTTCTCCAGGGCGCGCAGCGGCGCTGACTGGCCGGAATAGGGTCATCCCGATAAAGTTCGGCTGAAATCGCCGGCCTCTGCGCCGGTGACGCATTGATGAATGAAATTCCTCAAAGGGAGTCCGAGGGCATGAAGATCGTTGTTGTGGGCGCGACCGGCACCATCGGCAAGGCCGTGGTGGCTGCGCTTCAGGATCGCCATGAGATCGTCAAGGTCGGCAAGAAGGGCGGCGATCTCCAAGTCGACATGACCGACGCGGAATCGATCCGCAGCCTGTTCAAGAAGATCGGCAGTTTCGACGCACTGGTTTCGGCCGCGGGCAAGGTTCATTTCGGCGATCTCAACGCCATGACCGAGAAGGAATTCGCGATCGGCCTGAAGGACAAGCTGATGGGACAGGTGAACCTGGTGCTGCTCGGCCGCGATCACATCAATGACGGCGGCTCCTTCACCTTGACCGCCGGCGTGCTCAGCCACGACCCGATCCGCTATGGCGTCTCGGCCAGCCTGGTGAATGGCGCGCTCGAATCCTTCACGAAGGCCGCGGCGATCGAGATGCCGCGCGGGGTCCGGATCAATGTGGTGAGCCCGGGCGTGCTGACCGAATCCCTGCCGACTTACGGCGAATATTTCCGCGGGCACGATCCGGTTCCGGGGGCCCGTGTCGCCAATGCCTATCTGAAGTCGGTGGAAGGACGGATGACCGGCCAGATCCTGACGGTTCTGTAGAACCGCGCGTCAGGATACCCGCGCCAGCGCGCTCTTATAGGCGGAGCGCGCCTGGAGCAGGCGCCGGATATTGTTGCCCGAACCCCGGACATGGCGGCGCGCGAGATTGCCGGCGCGTTCACCATCCCCGTCGCAGATCGCATCGACGATCTCGACATGCTCCTCATGGGCGGCGTTCCACTGGTCCAGCCAGAGCAGCTCCATCCAGACGAAATGATGGCAGCGGTCGAGGATGCGCGAGAGCGTGTCCTTGAGCTGTTCGTTGCCGCTCACCTCGGCGATCGCATGATGCAGGTCGAGACCCAGCTGCAGCTGCTCGACCATCTGCTCCATCGGGCGTTCGGGCCGGCGGGCGAGGGCATGGCCCCGCGCCAGGATCGAGCGCAGCCGCACCTTGTCCTCGGCGGTCACGCGCTCGGCCGCCTGCTGTGCGGCATAGCCATCCAGCACCTCGCGGATCCCGAAGGATTCCTCGAAGGTCTTCAGGTCGAAGGCGGCGACGAAATAGCCATAGCGCGGGCGGTTGGTGACGAGCCCGTCGCGTTCGAGCCGGTTGAGCGCTTCCCGCAACGGGGTGCGGCTGACCTTCAGCCGCTCGGCCAGCGCGTTTTCCGTCAGCCGGCTTCCCGGCTGCAGCTCGCCGATCAGGATCATGGCTTTCAGCGAGCCATAGACCGCTTCCTTCAGCGTCTTGCCTCGCTTCGCCTTGATCTCGATCTTGTCGACGCTGCCGTCCATCATCCCTTGCATCCCGCGCCTGGGGCCGTTTCCGAGGTCACCGCAGGGCGAGCTCATCTGGCCGTCGGAAGCGCCGGTCCTTGTATACAAATATCGCCGGCGCGCCAATTCGTTTTCCGCCTGCTGTCGCCCAAGCGGCGAGAAATATGGCGCTAAATCAAGAAAATGCATGAAAGATAGGCATGCGCTTCCTTGACTCGCCTGTCGCACTTCATTTAACTCCATAATTGCATACAAAAACGTATGCCAAGAATCAATCCAACAAATCGACTGGGAAAGGGACGCGCAATCATGAGGAGACACAGGATTACCGCGCTGCTGGCGGGCGTGGCGCTGATGGCCATCGGCGCCACCGCAGCCAAGGCCGAGGACAGCATCACCGTCGCATCCTGGGGCGGTGCCTATCAGGACGCGCAGCGGGTGTCGTTCTTCGAGCCCACCGCCAAGGCGCTCGGTATCACCATCAAGGAAGACACCACCAACGGCCTCGACGATGTCCGCCTCCAGGTCGCCGGCAATGCGGTGAAGTGGGACCTCGTCGAGCTGGGTTCGGACGAGTGTGCCCGCGGCACCAAGGAAGGGCTGTTCGAGAAACTCGACTACAACGTCATCAAGAGCGACGGGATTCCCGCGAAGCTCGTCCATGACGACTGGATCGGCATCACCTACTACTCGGTCGTGCTGATCTACCGGACCGACAAGTACGGCGACAACGGCCCCAAGACCTGGGCGGATTTCTGGAACGTCGAAAAGTTCCCCGGCAAGCGGGCGCTCGGCAATTTCGCGACCGAGACGCTGACCGTGGCGGCCCTCGCCGACGGCGTCCCGCCGGACCAGGTCTATCCGCTGGATGTCGATCGCGCCTTCAAGTCGCTCGAGAAGATCAAGCCGAGCATCTCGGCCTGGTGGACCTCGGGTGGTCAGGCCATGCAGATGGTCAAGGATGGCGAGGTCGATATGGCGAGCATCTGGAACGGGCGCGCCAGCGTGCTGGCGGGCAGCGGTGCTCCGGTGCATTTCACCTACGACCAGGGCGCCTTCCAGGCGGACTGCATGGTCATTCCCAAAGGCGCCAAGAACAAGGATCTGGCGATGAAGGCGCTGGCGATGTTCCTGCAGCCGGACATCCAGGCCAACCTGCCGATGCATATCGCCAACGGCCCGGTGAACGTGAAGGCCTTCGAGATCGGCAAGATCCCGGCGGACAAGCTGCCGGGCATCGTCTCCTCGCCGGAGAACGTCAAGAAGCAGGTCCTCATCGATCCGGATTTCTGGGCCGAGCATATGGTCGAGGTCCAGGAGCGCTTCAACAACTTCCTGCAGGAATAGCAGGCCGGTTGCCCTCTCCTCGCATGCGAGGGGAGGGCATTTCCTTGGAGACCGGGGCGATCGCGGGTTCGCGCTTGCGATCGCCCGGTTCCTTGGCAGGCGGTTCTCGAGACCGCCGCCGGTTTGCCGATGTCTCGATGGCAGGAGAGCTTGAATGAAAGCGGTCGATCGCTCGCCACCCGTGGCCATTCGCGGGATCTCGAAGCGTTATGGCGCCACCACCGTGCTGCACGGGATCGACCTGGATGTGAAATCCGGCGAGTTCGTGACCCTGCTCGGGCCTTCGGGCTCGGGCAAGACCACGATCCTCATGATCCTGGCGGGCTTCGTGCGGCCCAATGCCGGCAGCATCAAGGTCGGCGAAGAAGAGATCGTCGCCATGCCGCCGCACAAGCGCAATGTCGGCATGGTGTTCCAGAACTACGCGCTGTTCCCGCATATGGACGTGTTCCAGAACGTCGCCTTTCCGCTGCGCCAGCGCGGCGTGAGCGCGGCCGAGATCGCGAGCCGGGTTCGCGAGGCGCTGGGGCTGGTCCAGCTTGGCGAATATGCCGAGCGCCGCGTCGACCAGTTGTCGGGCGGCCAGCGCCAGCGCGTGGCGCTCGCGCGCGCGATCGTGTTCGAGCCGCGCATCCTGCTGATGGACGAGCCGCTCTCGGCCCTCGACAAGAAGCTGCGCGAGCGCATGCAGATCGAAATCCGCCATCTCCATGAGCGGCTCGGCATGACCACCATCTATGTGACGCACGATCAGCGCGAAGCCATCACCATGTCGGACCGCGTGGCCGTGATGGATGCCGGCCGCATCGCGCAGTTCGATGCGCCGAGGGATCTCTATGCGCGGCCCCGCTCGCGCTTCGTCGCCGAGTTCATCGGAGAGTCGAGCTTCCTTCCCGTCGAGGCGAGCGGCACCGGCGTCACCTTCGGGGGGCAGCCCTTGCGCATGACGCAAACGGCGAAGCCTGCCGGCGGCCGGCAATGGCTCGTGGTTCGCCCGGAGAAGCTGTCGATCCTGAACGGCCATGCGGATCCTGCCCTCAATCAGTTCCAGGGGCAGGTGAAGGAGGTCGTCTATCAGGGCGAGAGCTTCATCTGCTATGTGGCGCTCGCCGACGGCAGCGAGATCAGCGTCCGCAATTACAGCCGCGGCGATGCGCTGGCGCGGCTGCCGGAGGTCGGGCAGGTGATCCGGCTCGGTCTCAGCCCCGAGGATGTCGTGCTCGTGCCGGAGGATTCCGCGGCATGACCGCCGTTCCGCTGCAGTCCGGCGTGGCGCCGGCGGGCCTCAACAAGGAAGCGCTGGAGGCCTCCCAGCGCGCCGAACGCAACTGGATGATGGCGATCTGCTCGCCCTCGCTGATCCTGGTCGGCATCATCATCTTCGTTCCGGTGGGCTGGCTCTTCTGGCTGTCGCTGTTCGATGCGCAAGGGGCGCTGACGGCCGGCAATTATCTGCGCCTCCTGGAGCAGCCTTCCTATTTCAAGACGCTGATGATGACCTTCAAGGTCTCGATCATCGTCACCGCCGTCTGCCTTCTGCTGGGTTATCCCCTGGCTTATCTGCTCTCGCAGCTGCCGCGCCGGATCTCGGGCATCCTGATGATCTCGGTGATCCTGCCCTTCTGGACCTCGGTGCTGGTCCGGACCTATGCCTGGCTCGTCATTCTCCAGCGTCGCGGCCTGGTCAATGAATGGCTGCAAAGCCTCGGCATCATCGACGAGCCGCTGCAGCTGGCCCACAACTTCACCGGGGTCATCGTCGGCATGAGCCATGTTATGCTGCCCTTCCTGGTGCTGCCGCTCTATGCCTCGATGAAGGCGATCGACCGCGACTATCTGCGCGCCAGCCTCAATCTCGGCGCCAGCCCGACCAAGACCTTCTGGCAGGTCTTCTTCCCGCTCTCGCTGCCGGGCCTCTCCGCCGGTCTGGTGCTGACCTTCGTGCTCTGCCTGGGATTCTTCGTGACGCCGGCCCTGATGGGTGGCGGCAAGGTCTTCATGTGGTCGATGCGGATCGAGCAGACCTCGCGGCTCTATTCGAACTGGGGGGCCGCCAGCGCCATGGGCGTGGTGCTGCTGGTGCTGACCCTGGGGATCCTCTGGGCCTTCTACAAGCTGCTCGGAACCCGCAACCTCCTGCCGCGGGGCTTGCGATGAGCGACGGCCTCGAGATTCCGATCTCCCATCGCAACCGGCTCTGGCTCTATCTGCTCTGCGGCATCGTGATGCTGCTGCTGTTGGCACCGTCGCTGATCATCATCCCGATGTCCTTCTCGGATTCGGAGTTCCTCGAATTCCCACCGCCCGCCTGGTCCTTCCGCTGGTACCAGAAGTTCATGGAATCGGTGGAATGGCGCGACGCGGCGCTGGTGTCGCTCAAGGCCGCGATCCTGACGATGTGCCTGGCGACGCCGCTGGGCACGGCCGCGGCCTACGCGCTTCATGCCGGCCAGTTCCGCCTCGCCAATCTGGTGCAAGTGATCCTCGCCGTGCCTCTCATCATCCCAGTCATCCTGATCGGCATCGGCGATTTCTTCCTCTATGCCTGGCTCGGCATGAACAACACCATCTTCGGGCTGGTGCTGGCGCATACGGTACTGGCGATCCCGCTGGTGTCGCTGACGGTCGCCTCGGGGCTCAAGAGCTACGACATGAATCAGGAGATGGTCGCCCGCAGCCTTGGCGCCAGCCGGCTCAAATCCTTCCTGGTCATCACCGTGCCGCAGATTCGCTTCTCGATCGTCTCGGGCGCGCTCTTCGCCTTCATCACCTCGTTCGACGAGGCGGTCATCGCGCTCTTCATCTCGGGCGGGGAGAACTCGACCCTGACGCGGCGGATGTTCAATGCGCTGCGCGATCAGGTCGATCCGACCATCGCCGCCATCTCCACCTTCCTGGTCTGCCTCTCGATCCTGATGCTCCTGCTGGTGCAATTTTTCGGGCAGAGGCGCAGCCGGTGAGTTAGCTTTTTGATACCAATGGTGAATTGGATTCGCCATTGGCCCTCCGCGGCAAGGCGTCATTTGCGTCGACGGATTGAGCCGGCGCATAGTCGAGCCGAGCCAAACTGAAACCAATGGAATATTGGTATCAACTTGCGCCGAAGAGACCGAAGCCTCACCAAACTGTCCCAGCTGCTGAGCGAGGGCGGTTACCCCATCCAAAGCCGGCTGCCGCCGGAACGCGAGCTCGCGTCCCAGCTGGGCCTGAGCCGGAGCGCGCTGCGGGAGGGGTTGGAGCTGCTCGAAGCCGAGGGCCGCATCTGGCGCCATGTCGGCAAGGGAACGTTTGTCGGCGAAAAGCCCGTCAACGGGTCGGTCGATCTCAATCTGCTGTCCGAGATGACCAACCCGGAAGAGGTGATCGAGGTCCGTCTTCTGTTCGAGCCGCTGATCGCAGGCCTCGCCGCATTGCGGGCGACGCCGGCGGAGATCGCGCATATGGCGCATCTGCTGGAAAAAGGCGAAGCCGCGCGCGATGCGGTCGCCTGGGAGCGCTGGGATGCGGCGTTGCACCGGGCGGTCGCCCAGGCTGCGCGCAACAAGCTGCTGATGGCGATCTTCGATGCCTTCAACGGCATGCGCCGGCAGGCGGCCTGGGGCAAGCTCCGGGGCATGGTCCTGACAGCCGACCGTTTGTCTCTTTACCGTGCCCATCATCGGGAGTATGTCGCCGCCATCGCCGATCGCGATGGGCCGCGGGCCGAGTTGGCCATGCGCCGCCATCTGCAAATGGTGCGTGACAATATGCTGGGGCAGACGGCCATGCGGCCGGAACCGGTCCCGCCGACAGTGACTGCGGTCGCGAAGGGTCGTCGCGCCCCGGCCGAGAAGAGAGTGGGAGGGACGGGATAGAATGCCGAATGAAGTCACCATCCGTACGCTGATCGCCCAGGGCAATGCCGCCCGCGCTGCCATCGCAGCGCCGGGCGCAACATCCCTGTCGCGCGGCCGGCTGTTGCAGCAGATCGACGCCACGGTGGCGGCGCTGCGTGCGCTCGGGATCAAGGCCAACGATCGGGTCGCCATCGTCCTGCCGAACGGACCTGAGATGGCCGTCTCGTTTCTCGCGGTCGCATCGGGGGCGACGGCCGCTCCCCTCAATCCGTCTTATCGCGAGGAGGAGTTCGATTTCTATCTGGGCGATCTCGAGGCCAAGCTGCTGATCGTCCAGGCGGGCGTGGAATCGCCGGTGCGGGCGATGGCCCAGCGCCGCGGCGTTCCCATCGTCGAGTTGACGCCGAATGCGGGAGGGCCTGCCGGCAGCTTCAGCCTGAACCGCGACCAGCGCCCCATTGCAGCGGCGGCCAACCCCAGTTTTGCCGGACCCGACGATGTGGCCCTCGTGCTGCACACCTCGGGCACCACCTCGCGGCCCAAGCAGGTGCCGCTCACGCACAAGAATCTGATGGCGTCGGCAGACCATATCCGCACCACGCTGGTCCTGACACCCGATGACCGCTGCGTCAACATCATGCCGCTGTTCCATATCCATGGCTTGATCGGGGCCCTGCTGAGCAGCTTGTCGGCGGAAGCGAGCCTGTTCTGCACGCCGGGCTTCAATGCGCTCAAATTCTTCGCCTGGCTGGATGAGGCCGAGGCCACCTGGTACACGGCGGTGCCGACCATGCATCAGGCGATCCTGCCGCGCGCCGAGCGCAATCGCGACGTGATCGAGCGGCGCAAGCTGCGCTTCATCCGTTCCTCGTCTTCGTCATTGCCGCCGCCCGTCATGGCGGAGCTCGAGGCGACTTTCGGATGCCCGGTGCTGGAGTCCTACGGCATGACCGAGGCTTCGCATCAGATGACCAGCAACCTGCTGCCACCCAAGGCGCGCAAGGCGGGAACGGTCGGCGTTGCCGCCGGTCCTGAGGTCGCGATCCTCGATGGCGAGGGCAACAAGCTGCCGCAGGGCGAGGAGGGCGAGGTCTGCATCCGCGGGCCCAATGTGACCCTGGGTTATTTCGCCAATCCCGCCGCCAATGAAAGCGGCTTCATCAAAGGCTGGTTCCGCACCGGCGACCAGGGCCGTTTCGACGAAGAGGGCTATCTCACCATCACCGGTCGGCTCAAGGAGATGATCAATCGCGGCGGCGAGAAGATCGCGCCGCGCGAGGTCGACGAGGCGCTGCTGGCCCATCCGGCGGTGGCCCAGGCGATCGCTTTTGCCCTGCCGCATGCCAAGCTCGGCGAGGAGGTCGCCGCGGCGGTCGTCTTGCGCGAAGGACAGACGGCCGAGGAGAAGGAGCTGCGCGAGTTCGTCTCGCGCCGGCTTGCCGATTTCAAGGTGCCCAAGCGCGTTCTGCTGCTGGCGGAGATTCCCAAGGGTGCCACCGGCAAGCCGCAGCGCATCGGCATGGCCCAGCGGCTGGGGCTGGTCTAAGTGAAAATCTGCATCTATGGCGCCGGTGCCATCGGCGGCTTCATCGGGGCGCGCCTGGCGCGCGCCGGTGAAGAGGTCTCGCTGATCGCGCGCGGGCCCCATCTCGCCGCCATGAAGGCAAAGGGCCTCACGCTGCTGAGCGAGGAGGGCAAGTTCACCGTCGGGCCGCGCTGCAGCGCCGATCCCGCGGAGCTGGGCCCGCAGGATTATGTGGTGCTGGCGCTGAAGGCGCCGGGCGTCGCCGGCATCGTCGATCAGATGCAGCCGCTGCTGGGACCGAAGACCGCCGTCGTCATGGCCGTCAATGGCATGCCCTGGTGGTATTTCCATGGGCTCGAGGGCGCGCTGCGCGACCACCGGCTCAAGACCGTCGATCCCGACGACAGGCAATGGCGCGGCATCGGACCGGATCGCGTGCTGGGCTGCGTGGTCTATCCTGCGGCCGAGGTGGTCGAGCCCGGTGTGGTCCGGCATCAGTCGGGGGATCGGTTCAGCCTGGGCGAGCCCGATGGCAGCAGGTCGGAGCGGGCGGTGGCGCTGAGCCGTGTCATGATCGCGGCAGGGCTGAAGGCGCCGGTCAAACCCGACATCCGCACCGAGATCTGGGTCAAGCTCTGGGGCAATGTCGCCTTCAATCCGATCAGCGCGCTGACCGGTGCCACGCTGAAGCGGATCTGCGACGAGCCGTCGACGCGCTCGCTGGCGCGCTCGGTCATGAACGAGGCCGAGGCGGTGGCCAACAGGCTCGGCGTCAAGATGCCGATCGATGTCGAGCGCCGCATCGACGGAGCCGCCGGCGTCGGCGAGCACAAGACCTCGATGCTGCAGGACCTCGAACGGGGACGGCCGACCGAGATCGATGCCATCGTCGGTGCCGTGGCCGAGCTCGGCGATGTGGTGGGCGTGGACACGCCCTATATCGATGCGATCTATGCGCTGGTCCGTCAGAAGGCCGCGCTCCTGGGCCTCTATCCCTAAGACGTGCCGCTCTATCAACCCTTGATGCAGGACTGACCGATCATCATGCGCGATTTCCAGCTTCCCGGCCGTTCCCCCATCCGCGTCACCGAAGCGGCGGCGGCAACCTCCCACCCCCTGGCGACCCTGACCGCGATCGAGGTCCTGCGCAGCGGTGGCAATGCGGTCGACGCCGCGGTGGCGGCGGGCGCGGTTCTCGCCGTGGTCGAGCCGCAATCGACCGGCATCGGCGGCGACGGGTTCATGCTCTACGCGCCCAAGGGCAGCGGGAAGATCATCGCCTTCAACGGCTCGGGCCGCAGCCCCGCCGCCGCGACCCGCGACTGGTATGAGCGCGAGGGCTTCGACAGCATCCCGACCTACGGGCCCCATGCCGTGACCCTGCCCGGGATGATCGACCTCTGGGCGCGGGCGGTGGCGGACCATGGCAGCAAGGAGCTGGGTGCGTTGCTGCAGCCGGCCATCCGCTATGCCGAGGAAGGCTACATCATCCATGACCGCGTCGCTTTCGACTGGAGCTATTGCGTCGATCTCTTGAAGCAGGATCCGGCTGCCGCGCGCATCCTGCTGCCGAACGGCCGGGCGCCTCGCGCCGGCGAAAAGCATCGCCAGCCGGAGCTGGGTCAGACCCTGCGCCGCATCGCCGAGAAGGGCCGCGACGGCTTCTACAAGGGCGCGGTTGCCGAGGACATGGTGAATCATCTGCGCTCGCAAGGTGGCCTTCACACCATGGAGGATTTCGCCGCGGTCAAGGGCGACTATGTCGAGCCGGTCCAGACCAACTATCGCGGCGTCGATCTGTTCCAGCTCCCGCCCAATAATCAGGGCCTGACCTCGCTGCTGATGCTGAACCTGCTGTCGGGCTTCGAACTCGGATCGCTCGATCCGCGCGGCGCCGAGCGGCTCCATCTCGAGCTCGAAGCCGGCCGTCTCGCCTATCGCGACCGCGACGCGCTGATCGCCGATCCGACCAGGGCGCCGGTGCCGGTCAAGGAGCTGTTGTCGAAGGACTATGCCGACCGGCTGCGCCGCCATATCGATCCGAGCCGGGCGGCGACCGAGCTGCCGCCGCCGCTCCTGAGCAAGTCCGAGACGATCTATCTGACGGTGGTCGATCGCGACCGCAATGCGGTCAGCTTCATCAACTCGATCTATTATTCCTTCGGCAGCGGCCTGATGGCGCCCAAGAGCGGCGTGGTGCTGCAGAATCGCGGCGCCAGCTTCCGCATGGATCCTTCCCATCCCAACGTCATCGCGCCGGGCAAGCGGCCGATGCACACCATCATGCCCGGCATGGCAGTGAAGGATGGGCGCGCGATGATGCCTTACGGCGTCATGGGCGGCGATTACCAGCCCATGGGCCATACGCATTACCTCACCAACCTGATCGATTTCGGCATGGACCCGCAGGCGGCGCTCGATGCGCCACGCGTTTTCTTCAACGGTCCGCTGGCGGAGATCGAGCGCGGGGTGCGCCCGGACGTCATCGCGGCGCTGCAGCTCAAGGGCCACCGCACCTTGATGACCGACGATCCGCTGGGCGGCGGGCAGGGCATCCTGATCGACTGGCAGGCGGGCACGCTGACGGCGGGTTCCGATCCGCGCAAAGACGGCTGCGCGCTGGGCTACTAGGCAGGGACCTACAGGCGCGCCGGGACAGCGTGATGGCAGCCCCTCGGCCGTGGCTCCTGCAGCCTCCCGCAGGTGGCCCGAATCGCGAGGACAATCATCAGCCCTCCCGCGTTGCTGCGTTACAGGAAGCGGAATCGTGGAGGAGCGCCCCAAGACCGTCACCGGCCGGGTAGCTTGATCGCGGCGGGACCTACCGCTCCCCGGGAGTGTCCTGAGCTTAGGTCACGCCCGGTTAGGGCTCGAGAAGCATCCCGGCGATCTTCTTATCGCTCTGAAACAGCTCCTTCCATGACTCCGAGAAGCCACCGTCTTCGGCCGCCTTGAGAAATGCGGTTAGCAGCGCCTGCTCGCCTTTCAGCGCAGTCGCGAAATCATTGTCGTCGTCGGCGATGAGTTCCTCGTTGAGCTTTCTCAGCTTGCTGAAGGAGCCGAGCCAGTCATTGGCGATGAAGCTTGCGACCGGTTCCTTGGCGACAGAAGCCTTGAAGTCGTTGGTCGCCTGCTGAAGGATTTCCAGCAACTGGTTTTCACGTTGCAGGGCTTTGCGTCCTGTATCGTATCCCATGACGTCTTCTCCTCAATTGTCACACCTGGATTTCTGGTGGTTCAGCCGCATGATCAAGCAGGATAGAGCCGCCCCTGACTTCAGAAATTCCGACAAGTTGAAGATTGCTGGTTCAAGCCCATACTGGGCACAGAGCTTTTCCAGCTTTGCGATTTTTGCCTTTTCGCTCGGATAGTAGCTGTGGGTCTTCGCGATCTCGCCGATGGGAGAATCGCAGAGCAGGTATTTGCCGAAGACAACGCTATTGGTGAGCCCCGACCGGACGTTTTCCCGAGTGACGTTTTCAATGTGGCATTCCTTTTCGATGGCACGCAAGGCCTGGGGATCGGTGTGCCGCCGGCAGAGCACGATCGTTTCCGGATCGAGAAGGAGCAAGCAGCAGTCGAGGTGGTAGAGGTATTCGTCGGTAACGGGGTATTCGATGATTCGCATGTCGAACGAATCGGCAAACCACCGCAGCGCGTTCCTCGACGTTCTCAGGCCATGCGCGCCGATGTAGAGATTGTCACGCACATGCTTGAGGTCGGCCTCGCCTTCGAAATAGATGGGCTCGTTCCTGGCGCAGAGGGCAGGTGGCCGATGAACGTGGAAGTTGAGAAGCCGGAAAAACTCGAGTGCGACGTCTGCCTCGCCGATCCGCGGCACTGAGCGAAAACGCGAAACAACGACGGTCTCCTCCGGCAGGTGCGGAAGCACCGCGCCGATGTTCGCCACATAGGGTTGATCCTGCAGGTGCGGCGTGCTCGGCAGGAGATAAACCACGGCCTGGGCCGAAAGAAATCGATAGAGCGCCATGAACTGGGATATCGCCTTCCGCCGATTCAGTTGCCGGTCGCTGTCGGCCATTTCCCGCATCAACCGATTGTTCGGCACATCCGTCGATAGCGACAGAGGAAGGTTCATGAGAAAAGCCGGGCAGCCGAGAGTCCTCAGGCTGCCGCCGGCCAACGACGCCGTGGGTCTGTGAAATTCGCCGCGGTCGATGTTTCGTGTTTCCGGGCGCCGTCTCGGATCAAGGCGACCGCCGGGTACTGCCGGAGAATCAAAAGGTTCGGCTCGCTGACGCATCGGCTCAGCCCCCTTGCAACATGACAGAACCCTGCCCTGGCCGTTGTCAAGCAAGAGGTCCAGGCGCCGGGGGGAGCGGGCAAGGGCGGTCCCGCCACGGGACTTCCCTCGATCGCGCGTTATTGCGGCAAGTCGGTGCGAGAGAGGGCTTCGATCCACTTGTCGATGGTTTGCTCGGATTTGTATGGCAAGGCTTCCACGACATAGGCCCGATGCGCTGCCATTGAGAAAGTCGGGTCGAGAGAGAGGATTTTTTTCACGGTGTTATGGGCATCCTCCACCCTGTTCACCTGAGGATCCGCATAACAGGCTGCAATCAGCCTCAAGAGCCACAATTGATCCGAGGTCGGTTCGGGTTTGATGATCTTCTCGAGGGTGTCGATACACTCGTGCGGCATCCCGGCCTCCTGGTATGCCCATCCGAGATACTCGACATACCATTCGTCGAAAAATGGATTGCGACGCATGGCCTCCTTCAATTGGGCAACCGCTTGTTGCGGCCTCCCGACATAGATGAGGAGACTCGCCATCTCCGCCATCAGCTCCGCATCGTTCGGGTTCATCTGGCGCGCCTTGGCGTAGGCGGCCTCCGCCTGATCGTGCTGGCGGGCATAGAGATAGGCCCAGCCCAGGATCCAATAGCTGCGGTAATCCCTGTCATCGAGCTGCACGGCTGTCTTGGCGAGATCGAGCGCTTGCGCCACCGCTGCGTCATACTGATCCGTCCAGTCATACTCGTAGTCGAGCGCATAGGTCCAAGCGAGGGCGACATAGGCACGGGCGTAGTTCGGATCGACCTTCCGTGCTTCCTCGAAAAGCCGCCGCGCCTCCTTGTTGCCTTCCGGCGTGAACTTGTACCACTCGTGCCAACCTTGCATGAGGTAGTCATAGGCAACGAAGTTCTGCTTCGGCTTTTCGGAAACACGCTTGAGTTCGGCCTCGGCCAGCATTCCGGTGGTGCCCATCAGTGTCCCGGCGATTGTCGCCGTGACGTCGTCCTGAATTTCAAAGATCCGATCGACATTGCGGTCATATCGTTCGGCCCAAACATGGTTGCCGTTCGCCGCATCGATCAATTGCACGCTGATTCTAACGGTATCATTCGATTTCTGCACGCTTCCCTCCAGGATATAGCGGACGTCAAGCTCCTTTCGGATCGTCTCTATCGTGGCGGGCTTGTCCTTGTAGGCGAAAGACGAGGTGCGCGCGGTCACGGTCAGATCGGGAAACTTGGTCAGATCGGTTATCAGATCTTCGGTAATGCCGTCGGCGAAGTAATCCTGGGCCGGGTCGGTGCTCAGATTCTGGAAAGGCAGGACGGCGATCGAGGGCTTGCCCGGCGGTGAGATCAACTTTTCGGTTTCGCCCCACGGACCTATCATCCATATCGCGAGGAGGGAGACGGGAAGAAGAAGCAGAACGAGGACTCCTGCGCGCAGCTTCCAGCTCTTTGCCGTCGGATGTCGGTGAAGGAGAGTTCCTGTGTTGGGCTGCGCGACGACACGGTAGACCTCGACCGGGTCGGCGATATGCTTGAGGGGCCGGGGGCCGACATAGGCGAATCCGAAGTCGACACGGGTCCCGACATGCTCGACAACCGCTGCGGAGACGAAGATCGAGCCGGGATCGGCGATCGCCTGCAGGCGCGTCGCCACGATCACGCCTGTGCCATAGATGTCCTGATCGTCGACGATGACATCGCCGACATTGATTCCGACGCGGAATATGATCTGGTTGCCGGGCGGCACGGGCCGGTTCCACTCGTCGGAGCTGTTTTGGAACGCGAAAGCGAACCTGACGGCATCGACGGCGCTGCCGAATTCGATCAGGGCGCCGTCTCCCGTCAGTTTGACGATGCGCCCATGGCGTGCGGCGACGAGCGGTTCAAGGAAATGTCGACGGCATGCGGTCAAGGCATCATGCGTTCCCGCCTCATCTCCCTCCATGAGACGGCTATAATCGACGACATCGATCGAGACAATGGCTGCGAGGCGGCGGTCCGTCTCCGCACCACCGGCTCCCGCCGAGCTGAGTGGGACGATTTTGGCGCTTTTAGGCGGTGACGAGGCCATGGCATCGCACCCTCTGGACCCGGGCCCCGTATGAAATAGGGCACGGGCGCTGAGCGTTTTGGATGCTCTCAGCGGTCGCTAAATTCTAGCAGACCATTTGCGGGATTGGAATGGAGCCACCCCACCGGACGGTCCGTGATGCTGCGGCAAGCGGGTGGCCAGAGAGGGCGCATCCTCAGTGAATTTTGTTCCGGCATGAACGAGGCCGGCAGACTGACGGCAGGCTCCGATCCGCGCAAGGATGGTTGCGCGTTGGGCTACTGGAGCAGCTTCTTCGCGGAACTAGACCGGGGATCGCAAAAGCCGGGCGAAGCTGAGTTCGTGGCCGTCGGGGTCAATCAGGTGGAAGAAGCGCTCACCCCATTCGGCGTCGCGGGGCGCCGTCGTTGGCTGGCACCCCGCGGCGAGTGCGCGGTCGTAAAGTCCATCGACATCGGCGACGTAAAAGATGACACGACCCCACCAGGACCAACGCCGACTGGCAGGCTGGGCGATGAGATTGAGATAGCCCGCCCCCGCGCGAAAGCTGGTGAATGTCGATTCTTCGCCGCCATGCAGGACCTCGAACCCCAGCGCGCGATAGAATCGGACGGCGCGTGGCATGTCATGGGTGCCCAGTGTGACCGCGCTGATCCCTTCGATCATGGCGAGCTCTCCCGTTTCATTTCCCTGGGCTATCGGCGTCGCGACCTTAACAGAAAGCCTGCGCGGTCGTCTCGCTTCAGGCAAAGAAACCCCATTGCCAGAACGAGTCTGGATGGTTGGCATGGGCGTCGCGTAAAATGACGGCATACGCGACTCTATCTCTTGCGCGTCGAGACTCCTCTGCGTCAGTCTCCTCCGGTTCGCGGTCGAGAGTTGTGTTGTGTCGGCACCGCCGGGATGACATGGCATAAGCTCGCACGCTGTTTTTCATCGAGGAGAATGAAGTGATCACCTCGCGCCCCGAAATCGTCGGCACCTTCGGCGTCGTCGCGACCACCCACTGGCTCGCAACGACGGCGGCCATGACGATCCTGGAGAAGGGCGGCAACGCCTTCGATGCCGCGGCCGCGGCGGGCTTCGTGCATCACATCGTCGAGCCCGACCAGAACGGGCCCGGCGGCGATGTGCCGATCATTCTCTGGAGTGCCGCGCGCAAGAAGGTCGAGGTGATCTGCGGCCAGGGCGTGGCGCCGGCGACCGCGACCGTCGCCCGCATGAAGGCCTTCGGCCTCGATATCCTGCCCGGCACCGGACATCTGCCGGCCGTGGTGCCTGGCTCCTTCGGCGCCTGGATGCTGCTGCTGCGCGAGCATGGCTCGCTGAAGCTGCGCGAGGTGCTGACGCCCGCCATCACCGCGGCCCGCGATGGCTTCCTGGTGAAGCCGGAGGTGGCGAGCCTGTTGGCGCACACCGACAGTTTCATGAAGAGCTATTGGCCGACCTCGGCGGCTGTGTTCCTGCCAGGCGGCCAGGCGCCGGTGGCAGGGTCGCTGTTGCGCGTGCCGGCCCAGGCGGAAAGCTACGAGAAGATCCTTCGCGAGGCCGAGGCCGCCGGCGGCGATCGCCTGAGTCAGATCGAGGCGGCGCGCCGCGCCTGGTATCAGGGCTTCGTCGCCGAGGCGGTCGATCGCTTCTTCCGTCAGCCGGTCATGGACACGACCGGCGAGGCCCATGCGGGCTTCCTCACCGGTCAGGACATGGCGCAATGGTCGGCCACGACCGAGGCGCCGGTCACGCTGGACTATGCGGGCTACACCGTCTGCAAACCCGGCCCCTGGGCGCAGAGCCCGGTGCTGCTGCAGCAGCTGGCGCTGCTCAAGGGCTTCGATATCGCCAAGATGGATCATTGCGGACCCGACTTCGTCCATCTGGTCCAGGAATGCACCAAGCTCGCTTTGTCCGATCGCGAGGCCTTCTATGGCGATCCGAAATTCGCCGACGTGCCGCTCGATCGCCTGCTGTCGGAGGAATACAACGCTGACCGCCGCAAGCTGATCGGGGCGGAAGCTTCGCTCGAGATGCGGCCCGGCCATATCGATGGCAAGGGCGGCCAGATTCCGCTGCGCGCTCGCGGCTCGACCCGGATGGCGCATTCGGAGACCACCGTTGCCGCCGAGGACGACACCAGCGGCATCCTGAGCTGGCCGCAGTTCCTGGCGAAGACCCGCGGCGATACCTGCCATCTCGATATCATCGACCGCTGGGGCAACATGATCTCGGCCACGCCCAGCGGCGGCTGGATGACGGGGTCGCCGGTCGTTCCGGGGTTGGGCTTCTGCGTCTCGGCCCGCGGCCAGATGTTCTGGCTCGACGAGAACCATCCCAACGGCCTCGCACCCGGCAAGCGGCCGCGCACGACCTTGACGCCGGGTCTGGCGTTGCGGGAGGGCGAGCCTTACATGGCCTTCGGTACGCCCGGCGGCGACCAGCAGGACCAGTGGTCGCTCCATGCCTTCCTGCGCCATGTTCATCACGGCCTCAATCTGCAGGAGGCGATCGACGCGCCGGGCTTCTACACCGACCATATGCCGAGCTCGTTCTATCCGCGCGAATGGTATCCAGGTCACCTGGCCGTGGAGGCCGAGTTCCCCAAAGCCACGCTGGCCGAGCTGCATAGACGCGGGCATAAGCTCGAGGTCCATCCGCGCTGGGGCCACTACAACTCGATGACCATGGCCACGCGCGAGAAGGGCGTGCTGCGCGCCGCAGCCAGCCCGCGGCGCATGCAGTGCTACGCGATCGGCCGCTGACGCGTCGGGGCGGATAGGCTCAGCGGCCAGCCGCATAGCATTGCGCCTCGCGGGGACTGGCCGCGGCCTTGAGCAGCCCGTCGCGGCTGGCCGCTGCCGTCACATAGCCGAGGAGATAGGGATCGTAGATCTCGAGCCGGTGGCCGCGCCGCTTGAGCTCGCGCAACGCGTCCGGACCGATGCTGTCCTCGATCGCCAGATGTCCGGCGTCGTACTCCCGCGGGAAAAATGAATCGACCAGATGGTAGGTGTGGAAGGCCGGCGCATCGATCGACGCCTGCAGGTCCATGTCGAAATGCACATGGCGCAAAAAGACCTGGAGCGCCCACTGGTCCTGGCAGTCGCCGCCCGGCGTGCCGAAGGCCATGTAGGGCTTGCCATCGCGCAAGGCGAGGGTGGGAGTCAGGGTCGTGCGCGGCCGTTTGCCGGGCATGATCGTTCCCGGCAGATCCGGCTCCAGCCAGAACATCTGCGCGCGGGCCGGCATGCCGAAGCCCAGCCCCGCCACCACCGGCGCCATATGCAGCGACGAGCCGCTGGGTGTGCCGGAGATCATGTTGCCATGGCGGTCGATGATGTCGAAATGCGTGGTGTCGCCGGTGGCGATCGGCTCGGCCTCGAGCACCTTTGGTTTCGGATAGTTGAAATCGAGCGATTCTGGCGTCGCGATCGCGGTCGAGCCCTTGGGCCTGATGATGAGATGAGGTTCGACGCCGGGCACCTGGCCCGGACGCAGCTCCATCGAGGCCGCGGGGCCGATCAGGCGGCTGCGTTCCCGGTTGTAGCTGTCGCTCAGCAAGATATCGAGCGGCACCGGGGTGAAGTTCGGATCGCCGTAATAGGCGTCGCGGTCGGCGAAGGCGAGCTTGGCGCATTCGGTGATGATATGGACGAAGTCGGCGCTGTTCGGGCCCATGCTCTTGAGATCGAACTCTTTGAGCAGCGCCAGCTGCTGCAGGAAGGCGGGGCCTTGCGTCCAGGGCCCGGCCTTGCAGACGGTGTAGGTCTCATAGTCGTAGGTGACGGGATCCTCGATCGTGGCGCGCCAGCTTGCGAGGTCGTCGCCCGTCATCAGGCCGCGATGGCGTTCGCCCGTGGTGTCGAGCAGCTCGGTGCTGCGGAAGAAGCGATCGACCGTTTCGGCAACGAAACCCTCATAGAAGG
>NZ_JBOHKS010000272.1:0-41256 GCF_050729195.1 Hypericibacter sp. | reverse complement strand
CGCCCACGGTATTCCCGGCGAGGGTCCCGCGCAGCGTGGCGATGGCCGCCTGCGCATCCTGCGGGGTCGCGGTCAGCGACAGAACCTTGCCCTTGCCGGGCAGGTCCGCGAGCGGCCCCGGATCGGGCACGACCAGCCCATGCCGCTCGAGGGCATAGGCCGCGCTGAAATCGATCGTCTGTTTCTGGGCCTGGGTCACGGGCAGCCAGGCCATCAGCGCGTCGGTGCGCCGCGCCAGCAGCGCCGCGACGCTGGCCTCTCCCTTGCCGGAGACGAACTCGCACTGCGCCGCCATGCGGGAGCAGAGATCCTTCGCCAGCTCGGCCTCGAAGCCGATCGTGGCGGCGCTCTCCGGCGCGCTCCCGGCCGGATCGCGCAGGGCGATGCGGATGGTCGTCGAAGCCGTGTCGGCCGCCGCGGCGAACGCGTAAAGGGAGATGGCGAGAACGGCGAGCGCGGCCGTGACGGAGCGGCGGCTCCGTCCCTGCGTCGCGCGGCCCCTGCTCAGGATGTCGCCTCGGCGGTTGCCGCCGGCTTCTTCTGCAGGCCGACCCGCCGCGTCCGCTCGGACAGGAACACGACGAGGAAAGAGACGCCCAATATGCAGGATCCCAGCGCCAGCACGCTGGGCAGCTGGTTGGGCAGGCGCAGCTGGCTGAAGATGAAGAGCGGCAGCGTCGCCTCGTTGCCGGCAAGGAAGAAGGCCAGCAGGAACTCGTCGAAGGAGGTGGTGAAGCAGAGCAGCAGGCTCGCCACGATCCCGGGCATGGCGAGCGGGAAGGTGACGCGCCAGAAGGTCTGCCACCCGTTCTCGCCGAGATCGGCCGAGGCCTCTTCCAGGTTTTTGTCGAAGCCCTCGAGCCGGGACATCATCACCAGCATGGCGAAGGGCACGCAGATCAGCACATGGCCCGCGATGATGGTGTAGAGCGACGGATCGATCTTGAAGACATTGAGCGCCAGCACCAGGAGCGCGATGCCGAGGATGATGCTGGGAATGACCAGCGGCAGCAGGATCAGGCCGCTCACCGGCCCGCGTCCGGGCAGGCGATAGCGGGTCATGGCCTTGGCCGCGAGGATGCCGAGGATCGTGCTGATGACCGACGCCGAGACTCCCACCTTGAGGCTGTTGGCGAGCGCGTGGATCAGCGCGTCATTGTTCGCCATCGCGACGTACCACTGGAAGGTGAAGCCCTTCAGCGGAAAGGCGACGAAGATGCTGTCGTTGAAGGAAAACAACGGCAGCAGCAGCACCGGCCCGTAGAGGAAGACCAGATAGAAGATGGCATAGCCGATCATCGGATCGGTGCTGGCATTGCGCTTCATCATCGCTTCAGATCTCCCGGCGGGTCATGCGGGAGCGGCCGACCGACCAGAGGAAGATGCAGACCATGATCGTGATCGTCATCATCGACACCACCGAGACGGCGGCGGCGAGCGGCGCGTTGTTGCCCTTGCTGAAGAGCGACTGGACCACATTGCCGATCATGATGCCGTTGGTGCCACCGACCAGGGTCGGCGTGATGTAGTCGCCGACCGTCGGGATGAAGACCAGCAGGCTGGCGGCGATGGTGCCGGGGAGCGAGAGCGGCAGGGTGATGCGCAGGAAACGCTCCAGCCGGCTGTCGCCGAGATCGGTCGCCGCCTCGAGCAGCGAGCGGTCGATCTTCTCGAGCGAGACATAGATCGGCAGGATCGCGACCGCGGCCCAGGCATGGGCCAGCGTGATGATGACCGAGAAGGGGTTGTAGAGCAGGAACTCGAGCGGCTGGTCGATCAGCCCCAGGCTGACCAGCCCCGAATTGATGACGCCGTTATATCCCAGGATGATCTTCCAGGCGAAGACGCGGAGCAGATAGCTGGTCCAGAACGGCACCGTGATCAGGATCAGCCAGGCCATCTTGTGCTTGGTGACCCGGAAGGCGAGGAAGTAGGCCATCGGATAGGCCAGCAGCACGACGGCGGCCGTCGAGGCCAGCGAGATCAGGATCGACTTGAACAGCAGCAGCAGATAGATCGGCTTGTGGAGATAGAAGGGAATGCCGAGGAAATAGGCGGGCGTGGAGGAGGGCTCGAAGATCGTCCAGTAATTGTCGAGCGTGAAGCTGTAGTCGATCGTCACATATTTCTGGGTGAAGAAGGACATCGCGAACATGCCGAGCAGCGGCAGGACCATCAGCCCCACCATCACCAGCAGAGTCGGCGACAGCAGCAGGTAGCCGCGGACGGCTTCGTTGCGATAGAGCCAGGCGCGCAACCGCTGCCCGGTGGGCAGTGGCGGCATCGCATGGGAAGGCAGGGTCTCGGATGCGCTGACCATCGTGGCGCGTCTCCCCGGGCGTCAAATGGAACGGGCGATTCCCATCTCGGTGCGGCGATCATCCGGCGGCACCAAGGCCGCCGGATGTGTTTGCGCCATGACCGTCAGATGCCGGCCTTGACCTCCTCATACATGGACTGAAGCGCCGGCTCGTTCTTGATCGTGGCCTGGAAATGGCCCGCCTTGATGTAGGCGTCGATGTCGCCCGGCGTCAGGCCACGCTTGACGAGCTCGTCGGCCGTGATATGCGAATAAACGTTCTTGTTGGAGTGGCCCATGCCGAAGGTGTTGACCCAGTAGATGCCCGTATCGACGCTGAGATAGGCGTTGATCAGGTCGTAGATCATGTTCTCCATCTCCGGCTTCACCCAGCTCGTCATGGCGACGCCGCAGGTCCAGGTCATGGGCCCTTCCTTGGGGATCATGAACGCGGAGGGAATGCCCTGCTTGGAGAGATTGAGGATGGTGTCGTTCCAGGAATCCGCGGCCACCAGCTCGCCGCTGGCGAGCGCCTGCTGCCAGCCGGTATTGTCGTTGGTGTAGAAGCGCAGCAGCGGACGCTGCTTGATCATGAGCTCCTTGAGTTTCGCCACCTCGGCATCCGTCATGTTGAACGGATCCTTGGCGCCCGAATAGATCGCCGCCGCCATGACGCCGTCGATCAGGCTGTCGATCATGGAGAGCCGGCCCTTGTATTTCTCGTCCCAGAGGATGCCCCAGGTGTGCTTGTCGGCCGGCACATACTCAGGCGCGAGGTCGGTGCGGAAGGTCACGGAGGTGAGGCCCCACCAGGCGGGGACCCACATGCGTTTGCCGCCGATGACCGTGTCCGGCACGTTGTCGAGCGCCGGAATGATCTCGGGCCAATGCTCGAGTCGCGAGGTGTCGATCGGCTTCAGGAAGCCCAGGTCGTTCCACTTGTTGACCTTGTAGGAACAGGGCATGACCATGTCGGGATGGAAGCCCGAGCGCATCTTCGACTCCGCTTCCTCCTCGTCGCCCCAGATCGAGAAGTTGGGCGCCTTGCCGTACTTCTTGTCGAACTCCCCGTGCATCTCGGGAGCGTCATAGCCGCTCCAGGTGAAGACGGTCGGCACGCTGTCATCGGCGAGCGCTCTGGTGCGTCCCGTCGGCATGATCGCCACCGCCAGGCCCACCGAGGCCATGGCGCGGGCGAATTTGCGGCGCGTCATGCGCCCATATTTGATCTCGTCGATGAATTTCTCGATATCGCGTTTGGTCTCCATGGTCACGTTCTCCCCGTCATTACGAATTTTTGTTTCGGTCGTGTCCGGGCGGCGGCATGCGCGGAACTCGTTCGCCCGACGACCTTTGTTTGAAACCGACCGTACGAATGCCGCCCTAACCATAGCGCGCAGGGTGACCTAGAGGAATATTCGAGATGAGGCGGGAGCGGTCCGCCAAATCCAGGATGTTTATGAACAGAGTTTCACAACCATTGGATTGATGAAAGCGCCGGCCTGAGAGCCTCGGCGAACCGGTTTATGACAGCGGATCGTTCCTTGCTGGTGGCGGGGCGACGGGGAGGCCAGGCCCAGGCGGATCGCGGGCCAGGGCGGGCGCCCGAGCGGATTCCGGGGTCACGACGTTGTGTGCCGGGGCGCTCTTGAGGGAGCCCGCCGGCCTCCGCATCTATCCAAGGGGGTATTCGGGCCGGAAATGTCGCAATTCCGGCCGACAAGGTGGAGGCCGCCATCGCCGCGTTCGTAACAAGGTCCCGGGCCCTTCGCGGGCTCAGGTTTGTCCTGCCACTGCTGGCCCTGGCCGGCAGCGCCGGGCTGGCGCTGGGCGACGATTTCGTGGTCAGGCCCTATCAGCCGGCCCCGGCGCCGCAGAGCATGGCCCCGCCGCCCGCGCCCGCGCGTCCGCCCACGGCCGGTATCTCGAATTTCGGGAGCTGGCAGAAGGAAGACAACCATTTCCGCTGGCAGCCCGGCCAGCAGAGCAACGACCCCAACCAGGCGCCGATCTGGGTGCCGGGACAATGGGGCAACGACGCTCAGGGCAACCAGACCTATAGGCCCGGCTATTGGCGATGAGGGCGGCGCAGCCGGCAGGGCGCCGGATCGCGGCTCAGGCCAGCTGCTTCGCCAGGTCCGAAAAATCGCGCGCCACCAGGTCGAACTCGGCCTCGAAGCCCGTGTCGCTGTAGTCCTCGCCCGGGTCCTGAAGGCGGGGCATGACGTAGGCGGCGCGGAAGCCTGCCACCATGCCGGCGCGTAGATCGCTGGGATGAGCCGCCACCATCATGATCTCCTGCGGCGCGCAGGCAAGGATCTCGACCGCGCGCGCATAGCAGCGCGGGTCGGGCTTATAGAGCCCGAGAATGTCGCAGGAAAGAATGCTGTCCCAGGCGATGCCGTTGCGCCGCGACGAGCCGACCGCCATGTTCCAGCTCAGGATCGTCAACGGCACGACCACATGATTCTGCCGCAGCGCCGCGATCGCCTCGCGGGCCCCGGGCCAGGCCGGCATGCGCCGCCAGCACAGATCGAGATCACGCCGGTCGCGCGCCGAGAGCGCCGTCAACCCGTGCCGCGCCTCCTGCTCGGCCATGACCGCGGCGAAGATCTGGTCGGCCGTCATCCAGGGCCGCTCGCCGCGAATCACGTCGCTCATCATCGCGAGGAAGCCTTCGCGGCAGGCGAAGGCAAAGGCCTGCCGGTCGAGCACCGGCTTGCTGTCGCGGGACAGGATCCGGTCGAGCGTCTCGACGATGGCGCTGTTCCAGTCGAACACCGTGCCGCCGATATCGAACAGCAGAACCCGCGCGTCCATGAGGGACCCCTTTGGCTGGCGATCGGCAGGAAGCTTAGGTCCGGCCGCTCTCCGCCGCCAGCCGCAGCGGGCGTCGGGGCTGAGGGTTATGGGCGGATGGTCTCGATCCGGGCCGCCATGTCGGGGCGCACGCTGATCCGGTAGGTCGCATTGCTGCAGGAGAGAATCCAGACCGGCATGTCGGGCCGCGACAGTTCGGGATCGCGATGGGCCTCGATCGCATTGCTGCAGGCATGGCCCTGCTCGCGAACCTGGTCGGCGAGAATGGACCTAGCCCTGACGGGCTGGCTTTCGTCGGGCGTCTCCGCCGCGAGCGCGACGGTCGGCAGCAGGAACAGCGCCGCGATCCAAAATCCGTGCGTCTTCGCCATGATCATCCTCTTCCGTCGGGATCCAGTCTCAAGACTATTCCCAAAACCGCCATCGCCTTAATCTAGATTATGGCGTCGATTCCACGAACAGCGGTTAATTCCCGCATTCGCGAATCCCGCCGCCGGCAAGGAGTTTCACGATGCAACGCTCATTCTCGCCTGCGCGCGCGGGCCGCAGTCTCATCCTGCTTCTGCCGCTGCTGCTGCTCGTCGCCTGTAATGCCGGCACGCCGATGCCGGGTGGTTCCTTGCCGCCGCCCGACACGACTATCATGTCGAAGACGGAGCCGCCGCCGCTGCAGGAGGAGGTGATCCCGCCGCCGCCCAACGGACCGCCCGGCTACTTCACCTGGGACTTCGGCCATTGGCATTGGGACGGCGAGACCTACAGCTGGATCCCCGGCCACTATATCGAGCGCCCCTATCAGCACTCGACCTGGGTTCCCGGGAAGTGGGTCTATGACGGTAGCCTGTTCTGGACCTGGACGCCGGGTCACTGGAACTGACCCGGCGTTGTTTGATGCCTGCGCTCAGCCGACCTTCTTGACCGGCGGAACCTTCCAGCTGCCATCGATGATCGAGGGGTCCTTCTCGCTCGGCCAATAGAGCCGCATCATCAGGATGAACTCGTCCGGCGGCGCCGGCAGCCAGTTGGATTCCTTGTCGGCGCCGGGCGATTCGTTCTGCAGATAGAGGTCGACCGATCCGTCGGCGTTCTTCTTCAGGTCCTGTCGGGCGCTGATCGAGTAGCGGTTGATCGGGTTGGCGACGAAGAAGTAGTCCTTGTTGTACATCGTGATCGACCAGAAGCCCTTGGCGGGCGGCGTCTGGCCCTTGGGGAAATGGATCACATATTTGTGGGCGCCGTCATAGGCGCCGCCCGCGGCGTCCTTCTGCGAGACCGGATAGATCGCATCCTGCGGCCGGTTGCAGCCCAGCCCGATCGCAGTGACGAGGGCGCGGAGCAGATAGTTCGTTCCGTAGACGCCGCCCTTGGTCGTATAGCCCCAGCCATTGATCTTGGTGATGCCCTTGTTGACCTTGAACTGTAGCATGATCCGGTCGAAGGCGATCTCGGGGATGCGCTTCTTGAAATCGGCATCGAGCTTGCTGGGGTCGAAATCCTGGCCGGCGACGAGACCGATCTTCGCATAGCGGGCGAGCTCGGGCGCATCCGCGGCCGCCGGCGGATTGCGCTTCATCAGTTGCGCGAGCAGCGTGAAATAGGCGTCCGCATCCATCGCGTTGACCTGCTCGCGCACGGCCATCTTCATGTCGATGGAAGGATCGACCGTTCCCGCCGGCGGCGTGTAATCCTTCCCGTAGGAACTCAGCGGGACCAGCTTGAACTCGTCCTGCAGCGCATGCACGGCGGCATAATCCTCCGACGTGCCGGTGCAATAGATGCGGCCCAGCAGCCAGACGATGCTGGTCGGCGACTTGTACTGCTTGACGCCGGCCGGCAGCGTGCCGGTCCAGCCCGGCCCGGTGATCGCATAGGTCTGCGCGCCCGTGCCCGTGGTCCGCTTGCCGGGGACCTGGAACACGTCGGTCCAGCCGTCGAGCATCGGCATCAGCGCATAGCGGCCCTTCATATCGGGGATGCTGAGCACCCAGGGCTCCTCGCCGACATCGAAGAAGGCGGTGGTGTAGAGCGTGTCGGCGTTGGGCGCCGTGACGTCCTTGAAGCTCGCGTCCGGATATTGGCGCAGCTTGATGATCTGACCCATCGGCGCATGGGTTCCCTCGGGCGCCACCACATTGGTGAGGACGCGCCGGGTCATTTCCATGGTGACGAGCGGATAGCCGAAGATATAGGCGTCGGTCGCCAGCCAGAAATCCTCCAGGCCCTCGCCGATCCCTCCCAACTCGCCGAACTCGGCACGGGCCGGGCGGGTCAGTGCTGCGCCCGCCAATAATCCCAGGCCGCCGATCATGGCGGCGCGTCGCGATGTCTTCATGGTCAATGCCCTTTTTCCTATCGGATGAAATTCCGGGCCGGATGATAGGAGAGACAAGGTCAATAAAATTGTCATTTGGCGCCAAGCGGCGTTGACTGCCCGCGGCTGAACGGGCAGCCAGGGAGAACCTCGGGCGTTGCGGCCTATCCCGCGACCAGCGTAAGCACCGGCCCGCCAGCTTCAGCCGAAGAGTTGTCGATCGACAGAATGGAGGTCTGCCGGGTCAAAATATTTCTCAGCCCATTTGCCGCTCGTCGACAGGAACCATCCCTTATCGATCGCCGCTTGCTGCTTCGAGGCATTGGGGGTTTTTTTCTTGGCGGATTTGGGACCCGTGGCGCTTCGATCCAAGAAATCGAAATGATCCACGAGCGTCAGCGCCTCGATGGCGAAGACCGTCGCGATGTCGGCGTCATGGATGGCGAGCAGATTGTCGCCGTTCAACTCCTCGCCGCCCTGCGCCAGGTTGGAGGAGCCGCAATACACGACCGGATCGGGGCCGTTGAAGCCGCATACGACGAACTTGTGATGAACCTGATGGCCGATGCCGCCGACATTGGGCACCTGATTGAACGGCGCCGGCAGAATCGTGTTGATGGGCTTCCCGGTGACGAGAACCCCCGTCTTCTTGCCGACGGGATAGAGCGCAATGCCAAGCGGGCTATCCGATATCCCATAACTGAAAATGCTCTGTTCCTTGTGGATATCGTTGAGGGCCGTGTAGACGGGGCTTTTGCCTTTATCGATCTGCATGACGGCGAACAGGACGCTTCCCACCGATTTCGACTTGCGGCCTTCCTGCGCGATGCGCTTGGCAATCCCCTGCAGAATGGAATCGGCGAATGCCGGATCATGGGGTGAAAAAGTGATCGTTGTCTTGGGCGTCTTCGCCGACGAGAAGCTGAAGGTCTGGGAAGACCACTTGGATTTCAGAAAGCCCGGTCTTTTGGCGTCGTCGTTCCAGCATTCATCGAACATGTCGGCATAGGTCTGCGCGATCTGTCCGTCATTGAAGACAAGAACGTGATTGGAGTTCACATAGAGCCCGGTGACGGCGAAGTTGCTCGAGCCCGTCAGTACCTTCTTGGCAGCGCCATTGCCCTTGGGACGAACGATCAGGACTTTGTCGTGGGCATAGCGACCGAAATGCCCGCGCTTCAGGAGCTGCGCCTTCCCTGCTGCCTTCGTGAACAGCGTTTCGAATTCGTCTTCGGGGATCGCCTTCGACTTGCTGTGATGCAGGGCGGCATTGTCCAGGATAATCCGGACGCGCCCCTGCCTGGCGAGCTTCAACAGGATTTTGATGATGTCGGGCTCTTTGAGGTCATAGGCGAAGACGTCGACGCGCAAACTCTTGCTGTCAAAAACCTCGTTCAACAGCCCGAAAATCTTCTCCCGGGCCGTGAAACCCAGCCACGCATACTCGTCTTCGAAAGTGAAATGCTCACCCATCGCGTTGACGCCGGATTCCTGCGATGTATCGAAAACCAGCTCTTTGTCGTTGGGCTGGATACGAGCGTCCTTGCCGAAATGATTCACGAACGCCTGTGACTGCGTGTAGCCACGGGTGAATCCGAGTTCCAGGCCTTTCTTCTCGAATCCCTTGACGTCGATGACGACCGACGCCCCGAGATTGGGGTCCAGCGGCTGAAGGGATCCGCTGTCATCGAAAAATCTGGGCGTTGCCGTGTAGGTATATTCCCCGAGGAAGGGGCTGATGCCCTGATGCACGGAACCCGGCACATGTACCCAGCGAAATTTGTGGATCGGCGCGTTGATGCTCGAATTTTCCGGCTCCTTCGGATCTTGAGCATGCTGGCCCGGTTTTTCGAATCGCAGATTGTTGTGGATGTAGAAGGAGGGGCGGCCCTTCGGCTGACACAGGATCGTGAATCCGGCCAGGTTCTTCGCGCTTCTCTTATCCTGAAGGTCGAAGGCGAGAAGCGTCTTCGCGTCGCCGCGATAGGCCTTTAAGGAGAATCCACCCTTCTTGCTCTTTGCGCTGTTCATTTTTCTGATTCCTCATGGCTTGGATCAGTTTCACAGGCGGCGGCTCAACCATGAGACCTGGGTCCGGGAAATATCCACTAATATTTGCAGTGACCAATTTTGTTCATCGTTCGCGATGCCAGGTTCACGTCGCGTTGCGGGCAATCCCGCTCCTCTGCAGGCGAGCGATGGCGCGATAGGGTGAAGACCTTGTCCTAATCGTCGGTTCACCCCCTCCGATGCGGAGCGCCGTTGGTTGCCGAGATTGAACGAACGGCCAACAACGTGCGGTTTGCAGCGCTTATCCCACACCTCGCTTGCGATGGAGATTCGAGGCCGCGCGGCCTCACCATGACGGGTTCGGGCAAAGCAGGTTGGAACCCCAACAACTGTCGCGGCCTTAATCTAGATCATTGCCGCGATTTGACGAATGGGACCAGATTCCAGGCCTCGGCGGCTTCGCGCGTGCGGGATCGCGCCAGGTCCTCTGCTGAAGCGGAGAGACACCGGCCGGCGAGGAAGGAGGTCGATATGTGTCGGCTGATGTCGCGCGTCCTTCTTTCTTCCTGGCCACAGCATGGCCGCGCGCTGGCGCTGCTGTCGCTGCTGCTCGCAGCCTGCAGCCCGGATGTGAAGACGCCGGGCTGGACCTTCACGCCCGCCGAACCGCCGCCGCCCGCCGAGCAGGAACTCATTCCGCCGCCGCCCGAGGGTGCCGGCGATCAGGCCGTCTGGGAATTCGGCCACTGGCACCGGGAAGGCCAGGATTACACCTGGGTCCCCGGCCACTATGTCGAGCCGTCCAATGACGAATCGATCGGGTCCAATGGCCGCTGGATTTACACCGGCAATCACCAATCGATCTGGATCCCGGGCCATTATCAGAAAGAGTGACGGGGCAGACGTAGCAGCGCCCCAGCCCGCGACCAGCCTGCGATAGAGATGCCAGGTCGCGTCGCCCGGCACCGGCATCACCACGATCAAGCCGAGGAAGAGCGGGATCGAGCCCAGCACCAGCCCGCCGGCGCCGCTAATCAGACCGGTGGGCGTCTTCCCGGCACCCATGACGGCCGCGCCATTCGCTCGGCATAGGCGGGGAACATGATGTTGAATCCGATGCTGATGCGCATGCGATGGCTGCGGTTGGGATCGACCGCATGCTGCAGCCAGGCGGGAAACAGCAGCAGCAGACCGTCCTTGACCGTGACGACGACCTGCTCGGTGTTCTCGGCCGTCAGTTCCGTGACCGGCGGGCGGATGATCGCGGTTTGCGGTCTCGGATCGAGGAAATTGATGCTGTCGGCCCCGGGGTGCGTCCGCACATAATAGACACCGCTCAGGTAATTGTTCGGATGGTTGTGCAAGCGGTGCCCGGCGCCCGACGCGTTCAGGTTGGCCCAGCATCCCGTGATCTTGGCGCTCTCGTGACCGACCTTGAGATAGGCGAGGGCACTCGCCGCAGCCTCGTTGACGCAATCCACGAGTTCCCGGAACCCGTCCCGCTCCTGCAGCCCATGATCCGACTGCCAGCTCTCCGTGGGCTTGAGGTCATAGAGCGGCGCTCCCATCTGGCCGAGCGCCTGCAGGATCGAATCATTGAGCGGCTCGTAGATCTCGGGCCGGAGCTCCGCCTTCCATAGGAAGGTGGGGAACATCCGCAGCACATCCGCATTCTGAAATCTTTGCCCTGGTTGTCGGGTCATGGTGCTCATAGGAGCGATTGAGGGAAGCGGCGGCTCGCCGCTCACGATCGGTCCGACATCGGAGGAATGGCGCCGCCGCAGGCAAGATCGGGATCCCGGAAAGTCGATTGCCAATTCCGTGCGGCCATGAGCTGCGCGCCATTGAGGAACCGGGCGCCGATGAGATTGGCACCGGAAAGATCGGCGCCGTCGAGGACGGCCTTGAAGAGGTTGGCGCCCGCGAGATTGGCGCCGATCAATAACGCGCCGGTGAGAATCGTGCCGCGCAGGTCCGTCTCGCGAAGATCGCCCCCGGAAAGGTCCGCCCCGGCGAGACCCAGACCGCGCAAGCTCGCGTTCGAGAGGTCGGGCTTGGCAATCGCCTGTGCCGACCGCCACCGGTTCCAGCAATCCACGCCTTGCTTCAGCGCGGCGAGATGCGTTTCGTCGGCCATTTTCTATTCCTCTGCCGACAGCTCCGCCGGCAGTCGAGCGTCGGTCAGGGACAGAGCCGCGGCGAGCTGGGCGCGGGTCAAGCCTTCTGCATTTCGCAGATCTGCCGCCGACAGGTCGGCGCCGTCGAGCCGCGCCACACGAAGATAGGCGCCGCGGAGATCGGCCTCCCACAACGACGCGCCGTTCAGGAAGGCGCCGCCGAGCCGGGCCGCCCGGAGATCCGCGCGATCCAAACGCGCATGCCGAAGGCTGGCGCCGCGCAGGTTCGCCTCGCGCAGATCGGCCTCGCGCAGGTCGGCACAATCGAGGGTGATCCCGCTCATGTCGGCACCGTGCAGATCCGCTCGCCGCAACACGGCCCTCGTCATCGCGGCAAACTCCAATTCGGCGCCGGCGAGAACCGCCTCCTTGAGGTTTGCCGCCTCCAGGTTGGCACCGGAGAGCCGCCCACGCCCGAGATCGGCCCTTATCAGCCAGGCGCCTCTCAGATCGGCACCGATCAGATTGGCCTGCTGCAGATCGGCCTCTTCGAAGTCGGCGTCCCGCAGGCGCGCATGGTCCAGCTTGATCCGCCGGAGGCTCTGGCTTGAAAAATTATGCCCCGTGAGGTCGGTCGCGCCGAGATCGGCGCGTGCACCCTGCTTCCGGTTCGTCTCGAGATAGAGACGGTGCGCCGTCAGGATTTGCGCGAGGCTCCCGGGTGAAATCGCGCGCAACCGGAGCGGCCGCGAGGCTTTACGGTTCCTCGCAAGAGTCTCTTCGGAGGGGCCAGCCTTCGCCATGGCATGGTCCTGACCCTCGACACAACACGGGCTCGCGGCTCAACCGCCGCGCGTCGAGGAAATCCTCGGCCGCCCGGCCGCCATCGGCAACAGCAAGCTAGCCCGCGACCAGCCTGCGATAGAGATGCCAGGTCGCGTGGCCCAGCACCGGCATCACCACGATCAGGCCGAGGAAGAGCGGGATCGAGCCGAGCACCAGCCCGCCCGCGACGATCAGGCCCCAGGCCGCCATCGGGCCCGGATTCATTCTGACCGCGCGGATCGAGGTCTTCACCGCGGTGTCGAGCCCGACATCCTTGTCGAGCAGCAGCGGGAAGGAGATGACGCTGATCGACATGGCGAGGAGCGCGAAGAGGAATCCCACCCCGCAGCCGACGATGATGAGCGCCCAGCCGGCGCCGGTGGTGAAGAGGTCGCGGGCGAAGGCGCCGATCGAGACCGGCACCGCGGGCCCCAGCGTCACGGCGTAGAGGAGCCAGGCGACGGCAAGCCAGACGAGGAACAGGAGGACGAGGCCCAGCCCCAGCAGCAGGATCGGGCCGATCGCGGGCGCTTTCAGCACCGCGAAGGCGTTGGCCCAGCTCGCCTGCACGCCCCGCTCGCGCTCGCGGCTCATCTCATAGAGACCGAGTGCCGCGAACGGGCCGATGAGGGCGAAGCCCGAGGCCAGCGGAAACAGCAGCGGCAGCATGGCATGGCCATAGACCGCGCGCGCCAGCAGCAGGCCGACCACCGGGTAGAACACGCAGAGTGCGATCACGTCGGTGCGATAGGCGCCGTAATCGGCGAAACCCTTGCGGATCACATCCTTGAGCTCGCTCGTGCGGATGCGATGCAGGGTGGGGGCCGGCGAATGCAGCGTCGTCTTGGTATGGCCGATGGCGTGGCCGGCTTCGCCCAGCGCATGGCCCAGATTCTTCATCTGGTCCACGCTCCATTCGACGGGATTGCGGATGGCTTCAGTCATGGCGTCCTCCCGAACGGTTGATCCGGGGGGTCGCGCGCCGTGGACGGCCGAGAGCAAGGTCGGACCCGCTCAGGCGGGCCGTGAATCTTGCCCTCTTCCCGCAAGATGGGAGGCTGATTCACGTCTCGAGCCAAGGCTTGAGACGATCAGGCCCCTGATGGTCTTGCGGTCTTGATACGGCCGTCGGACGTAAAACCCGCGACCCACCATGGGGATAGAATAGGCCGATTGGGGGCGGGCGCCAGCCCCCTCAGGCGGCCGGGGTGGTAAGGCGTTGATCCGGGACGCGTTAACCCTGTTGGGCCGGCGCTTCCGTTCAGCGCTTCCACCCATAGCGCGGCACGGCCCCCCGGTAGCGGCGGTAGGGCTCGCCGAACTTGGCCTCGAGATAGGTCTCCTCGCGCCGCACGATGCCGTAATGGAGCAGGGGCAGGCTGGCCAGCGTGAGCAGCAGAACCCAGTCGAGCGCGAAACCCAGCGCGATCCCGATGAGCGCCAGGATGCCGCCGACATACATCGGGTTGCGCAGATGCGCGAAGATGCCGTCGGTCGCGATCGCCAGCGCGGGCAGGGTCGGCCGCGTGTTGGTGCCGATCCGCTGGAAATGGCGATTGGCGATGACGATGAGCGTCACCCCGACCGCGAAACCGACGGCGCCGATGACGATGCGCGGCTGAACCGGAATCTGGATCAGCCCTCCCAAAGGCAACAGCCATTGCAGCAGCAGCCCGATCACCAGCACCGCCAATGGAATGAGCGGCGGGAAGACGACGATGTCGGGCCGATCGGGCTGGGTCATGACGCACTCATGATTTCTGAGAGCGACCACAATCTACCCCTCCTTCGCCCGTCTTGACAGACCAGGGCTCGCCGGGCCTTTCTCCCGCCCATGGCCTTCACCGACATCAAGCCCGAACCGATGACCCAGGCGCTGGCGGAAGCCGCGGCCGCGGCCGCGCGCGGCGAGGTGCCGATCGGGGCGGTGCTGGTCAACAGCGCGACGGGCGCCGTGCTGGCCAAGTCCGGCAATCGGGTCGAGACCGATGCGGATCCGACCGCCCATGCCGAGCTCCTCGTGATCCGAGCCGGCACCAAGGCGCTCGGCACGCCGCGGCTCGAGACCTGCGATCTCTACGTCACGCTCGAGCCCTGCGCCATGTGCGCCCAGGCGATCGCCTTCGCGCGCATCCGGCGGCTCTATTTCGGCGCCTACGATCCCAAGGGTGGCGGCGTCGAGCATGGCGCGCGGATCTTCACGCAACCGACCTGCCATCACCGCCCCGAAGTCTATGGCGGCATCGCCGAGCGCGAGGCGGGGGCGCTGCTGAAGCGGTTCTTCCAGGAGCGGCGCTAGAAGCGGCCGCGCCTTTTTCCTGTCATCGCCGGGCCCGACCCGGCGATCCAGGGGCCGGTAGGGCTGAATGCCCGCCTCAAGCTTGTCCTCGGGCCAGCCCCGGGGATCCGGGCGTGACAGAGAATGCGGGTGGGGGTGTTCTCTTTCGCGAAGCGGCGCTTCTAACCACCGATCCCGAAAATCCTTCGCGGCCGTGCGAGTCCTGCCAGCTCATGCGTGCCGAGCTCGCACAAGCCGGGATGGTCGCCCAGCGCCGTGGCGAAGCTTTCCGAGAGCAGCACGGGGCGCTCGAGCCGCTTGCACAGGGTTTCGATGCGCGAGGCCTCGTTGACGGCGGGGCCGACCACGGTGAAGTCGAGACGGTCGGTGGTGCCGACATTGCCGTAGAGCACCTCGCCGTGATGGAGCGCCAGATCGAGCCCCAGCACCGGCAGCCCCTCGGCCGCGCGCGTCTCATTGAGCAGCGCCATGGCTTCCTGCCCGGCCTCGGCCGCCGCGAGCGCCCGCAGGCAGGCGCCCCCCGCATTGTCCTCCGAGGGGAAGATCGCCATCAGCCCGTCGCCGAGGAATTTGAGGATATGCCCGCCTTCGCGCGTGACGGGCGCGCCCATGGCGTCGAAGGCCGCGTTCAGCAGCGTCAGCGTCTCCTCGATCGGCGTGGTGTCGGAGAAGGCGGTGAAGCCGCGCAGATCCGCGAACAGGATCGCGGCCTCGATACGCTGCACGCCGCCGCGCGTGATCTCGCCCGCCAGCACCCGCTCGACCGAGTTGCCGCCGACATAGGTCGCGAGCAGGTTGCGCGCGATCTGCTGCTGGGTGTCGGCCTTGACGACCAGGGCCGTCGTTCCCATCAGCTCCTCGAGCAGCAGGATATCCTCGTCGGTGAAGCCCGCGGGCGCGCCCGTCGCCCAACTCGTGATCATGCCCGTCATCTGCGACCAGGGCAGCCCCGTCTCGGGATTGAAACTGTGCAGGCAGCAGAGCCAGTCGGTCAGCCCCTGGTCGCGGAACTCGGTCAGCACCGGGAAGTCGAGCTGTGCCTGGTTGCCGGTGAGGCGCCGGCGCAGATTCGGCAGCCGGTTCTCCAGCACATGTTTGAAGGGGCTCACCTTCCAGCCTTGCGTGTCGTCCATGCCGCGGGTGAAGAACTGCGTCTCGACCGCATCGGTCTTGCGCGTCCAGGTATGGCTGAAGCCGCGCAAGGAGGGATGCAGCAGCGCCACCGACAGATGCGCGCGCTCGATCCGGAGCGGCGTCGCCGCAAGGCGCCGGCACAGCTCCTCGAACAGCGCCAGCACTGGCCGGTTCTGCAAGCCGCTCTCGATCAGCCAGACATGAATGGGCACGGCATCGAACATGGGGGAGGACTCGATGAAAAATACATCACGCCCCCTCCCCTTGCGGGAGGGGGTAGGGGGAGGGGACCCTTCGTCTTACATAGGAGAAATGTCGGCGGTTGCCAGGGCGGAAATGTGAACGGAGGCTTTCCCCGATCATTTTGCTTTCATGTCATCGCCGGGCTTGACCCGGCGATCCAGGGGCAGTCAAGCCTGGATGCCCGGATCAAGTCCGGGCATGACAGGGGGCCTAGATCGGCAACCGGTCCCTTACGCGGTAATAGAAGATCGAGGGCGCCAGGAACCAGGGCCAACCCGTATAGAGCGGCCGGGTCGGGAAGCTGATGCCGTCGATGGCGGTCGCCCCCTCCTTCTGGCCCAGGATCTGCTGGCCGATCCTCGTGCCGAAATAAGTCGCGAGCGAGACGCCGGAGCCGCAATAGCCCATCGCGTACCAGAGCCCGTCCTGCTTGCCCATATGCGGCATGGTGTCGAAGGTGTAGGCGACGAAGCCGTACCAGCTGTGGCTGATCTTGGCGCTCTGGAGCTGCGGATAGATATCGCACATCGCCTTGTGCAGGCGCGGCGCGCTCACATTGGCGTCGGTCTCGTTATAGGCGACGCGGCCGCCGAACAGCATGCGCCGCTTGTCGGGCGAGAGCCGGTAATAGAACACGAGCTTGCGTGAATCCGAGAGCGAGCGCGCATTCGGATTGAGGCCCAGCGCCAGCGACGGCTCGAGCGGCTCGGTCGCGATGATGTAGCTGCCGATCGGAATCACGCGGCGGCGGAACCAGGGTGTGCCGGGCCCGGTATAGCCGTTGCTCGCGATCAGCACATCGCGCGCCCGGACATCGCCGCGCGCGGTCTTGACGGTGAAGGCCTGAGAGCCGCGCTCGACGGAATCGACCTTGGTGCGGTCGATCACGGTGGCGCCGGCCTCGCGCACCCGCGCCAGCAGCCCGGCATGATAGCGCGCGGGGTGAAGCTGCGCGTGGCGCGGGAACACAGCGCCACCGAAATAACGGTCGGAGCCGATCTCGCGACGCTGCTCGGCGCGTGGCACCATCTGGTAGGGCACTTCCTGGCCCAGGGCCTGATGGCCCAGATGCTGTGCCATCGCCTCATATTGGCGCGGGTTATGCGCGGCATGGAACCGGCCATTGATCTCCCAGTCGCAGTCGATCTTCTCGCGCTCGATGAGGTCGGCGATGAAGTCCAGCGCGCGGATGCCCTCGCGCCGGATCTCGAGCGCCTGCGCCGCGCCATGACGTTGGGTCAGGGTCGCGTAGTCGGGCTTGATCGAGGTCGAGACCTGGCCGCCATTGCGGGTCGAGCAGCCGAAGCCGGCGACCTCGGAATCGAGCACCACGACCGAGCGGCCGCCGCGCGCGGCCACCAGCGCCGCCGAGAGCCCCGTATAGCCAGAGCCGACGATGGCCAGATCGACCGAGGCCGGCGGCTTGGCATCGGGCAACGAGGCCGGCGGGGCCGCCTCCCACCAATAGGATTGCTGCTTGTAGCCGCTCGCGAACAATGCGTTTCCGTTCATGATACCCGTCGGGTGGTTGCTATTTCTCGGCCAGGACCGTGACCGCCATCCAGTTGGGCGGCGGCGGCACGATCATGAAGGCTTTTGCGCGCTCGATGAAGAGGCGTGACGGCGGGTCGCCGTCCGGGCATTCCCGGTCGGCGGCCTTGAAGGCGTCGATGGCCTCGGCGAATTTCCGCTGCGCATAGAGATCGAGGCCCTGCTCGTAGAGCGCGATCCAGCCCAGCGACCCGAGCTGGGCGCGCTCGGCCGGCAGCCCGATCAGCTCATAGATGGCGATGCCCTCTTCCTTGCCATAGACCGCGACCCGGTCGAGGCGGCGCACGAGGATGCCGTCGCCCGCCTGGCGGCGCGTCTCCTCGCCGATCAGGATCGCGGTCTCATAGCGTTTGTTGAGGGCCTCGAGCCTCGAGGCGACATTCACCGGATCGCCGATCGCGGTGTAGTTGAGCCGCTCCTCCGAACCGATATTGCCGACCAGGATGTTGCCGCTGTTGATGCCGACCCGCATCCGGAGCGGGACGCGGCCTTGCGCCTGGGCCTCGAGGCCCAGGGTCGCCAGGGCCTGCTGGCAGGCCAGCGCCACGCGGCAGGCATCGAGCGCATGGTCGGGATTGGGCTCCGGCGCGCCCCAGAGCGCCATGATCGCGTCGCCGATGAATTTGTCGATGGTGCCGCGGCCCTCGGCGATGATCGGCGACATGCGGCTGAGATATTCCGCCAGCACCGGCACCACTGCGTCGCCCAGCTTCTCGGACAGGGCCGTGAAGCCGGCGAGATCGGTGAACATCACCGAGATCGGCAGATGGGTGCCGCCGGGCTTGGCCTCGATGCCCTGTTTCAGCAGGCGGCGCACCAGCTCGGTCGGCACATATTTCTGGAAGGAAGCGAGGCCCGAGGCCATATGGACGAGCGCACCCGAGAGCCGGTCGATCTCGGAGAGGAAGGAGTTCCTGCGCTGCACCCGGTGCAGCTCGAAATTCTCGATATGGCGGAGCTCGGCGGTGACGCGGCGCAGGGGCCGCGCGATCGCGCTGCGCGCGAACCAGATGGCGCCGGCCGCCATGAAGAGCGTGAAGAAGCCGATGATCCAGGCCAGCCGGCGCGTGTTGCGCTCGACCTCGGCCAGGAAGTCCGAGGCCGGGATCACGGTCGCGACCAGCCAGCCATTGAAGCCCAACGGCGTGAAGGTGACGAAATAGTCGTCCCGGTCGACCGTCGAGCGATAGTCCCAGGACATGGTCCCGTGGATCTGGCCCAGCTGCATGCCGAAATGATGCAGCGCCTCCATGGCGACCTGGTTGAGCTTGTCGCGCAGCGCGTCGTTCATGACGGTGGTCGAGGCGTCGGTCGCGGCTGTCTCGTCGCTTTTGTCCGCGAGCTCGGGCGCCGCCACGATCCGGCCGCGAGCATCGACGATCGCGACGGTGCCGCTGCGTGCCACCTGGATGCCAGCCAGGAATTTCGACAGCCGTTCCAGCTCGATCGCCACGCAGATCACACCCTGGAACCTGTCGAACACCTTGAGCTGGCTCGAGATGGCGATCGCGGGCTTGGTTTCCGTCGGGAACAGGCTGATGTCGCTCCAGACAGGCTGGTCGGTGGCCATGGCGCGCTGATACCAGGGCTGCTGCGAGGCGTCGAACGCGTCCGCGGTGAAGCTGCGTTGCAGGAACTCGATATCGCCGGTGATGATTCTGTAGGTATCGACGCGGCGCCTCGCGCTCAGATGCTTCGGCAACCAGGTCACTTCCACCATCTGGATGTTCTGGTCGCCGAGCTTCTCGGCACCGAAAAAATGGCCGTCGGGCCAGCCGAAGGAGATCCAGGAGAGGCTCGGCTGCGATTGCAGCAAAGCGAGGAAGATGAATTCGCGCTTGGCCTCGTCCTGCGGCGTGATGACATTCTGGAAGAAGATGGTGCGCAAGGCTTCCTGGGCGGCGGTCGCGTTGGCGATGACCGAGGCGACCTCCTGCTGGATCGAGCCCGCGATCTTGTCGTTGAGCTGCCCCACCAGGTCCTTGAGATTGGCGCGCGCGACGGTCTGCCAGGAGAAATGGATCAGGGCCGCCGTCAGCAGTACCGAGAGCAGCAGCGTGACGCTGAGCACGGCGCCCAGGCTCGGACGCCAGCGCCGGCGCGCCTCGCCCGAGGCGGGCTCCTCAGTGGCGTTTTCGTCCTCTTGTGGGGCTGGTGGCACGGCCATGACGACAGGATGTCTTTCTGGCGCCGCCGCCAATTTGCGACAGCCGCGTGACAGGCTAGCCTTTGTGCGCGGTCGCGGTCTATCCGTTGGGCGGGTGCCCCTGATTCGACGGGCACGGGCGGCAGTGGTAATCTGAGGCCACCATGAAAATCCTGGTTCTGGTTATAGCTGGCCTGATCGTCGCTGCTCTCTTGGATCGCTTTGTCAGGGGCTTTTTTCAGCACCGCCGTGAGACGGGTGCCGATCAGGATCCTGAAGCGACCATGCCAGGGTTCTCGGGTGCTGCGCTGCGCTCCGATGGCTCTGACACCCATTCCGCCGGAGGTCATGGAAGCGACGGACACCATTCGGGCTGACCGCTCAATTCCAATCCCCTGAACGGCCTTGGACCAACCTCTGGATTGGTCTCGGGCGGCGGGGTTGCGAACCGCCCGCTTCTCGGCCAGCATGGCCGCCTCATTCGCCGGCTGGCCCGGCGATCCATCTCGGGGAGAAACAGCATGTCCGGACCCACGATCCATCGTTTCGAAGCCAACGGACCCGGCGGCAAGGGACTGCAGGATTGGGGCGGAATCCCCGCGGAATCGCTGGTCAGCGGCACGCCGCATCAGAACGGTCACAGCTACGTCAATGACGACAAGCTGGGCTTCAAGGCGGGCGTGTGGGACTGCACCGCCATGACCGGCAAGATGGAGCCCTATCCCTGCCATGAGTTCATGGTCGTGCTCGAAGGCTCGGTCACCATGGTCGAGGAGAACGGGCGCGAGACCACGATCAAGGCGGGCGAGAGCTTCATCCTGCCCAAGGGCCTCGTCTGCCAGTGGAAGCAGCCGGGCTATATCCGCAAGTTCTATGTGATCTGGGACGATCCGGCCGGTGCTGCGCCGAAGGATCCGACGTCGCTGAAGGTGCTGAAGCCCGATCCCAAGGGCAAGCTCGAGCCGAGCCCCGCGACCCCGGCCGAGATGCTCCTGTCCGGAAAACCGGTACAGCATGGCCATGACTGGTTCGTCGATCCGACCGGCCAGTGGAGCGTGGGCGTGTGGGACTCGACCGCCTATCACCGCAAGCAGGCGCCGTTTCCGCGCTACGAGATGATGAGCCTGCTCGAGGGCGCGGTCACCATCACCGACGACAAGGGGAAGGTGAACCACTTCAAGGCCGGCGACACTTTCTTCATCGAACAGGGCGCCGTCAGCGACTTCAGGACCGACGGCTATGTGCGGAAGTTCTACTGCATCTTCCAGCCGAAGAAGGCCGCGGCGAAGAGCGAAGCGGCGGAGTGAACGGACGCGGACGCTCGCTCGCGAATCTTTTCTGCACCAACCCCTCCCCCTACCCCCTCCCGCAAGGGGAGGGGGCGTGATCCTTGTTTTCCAGCTCTCCCACTACGACAGCGGGGCGCGGTCTTTGTTTTCTAGCCCCCTCCCCTTGCGGGAGGGGGTAGGGGGAGGGACCTCGCTCGGGAACCTCACCGACTTCCCCGCGTTTTCCTTCAGACAGCCCTCTCGCGCCCGGGAGGATCTCTCCAAATGGCCGCCGCTCCCACCGCCCTGGTCATCATCGACGTGCAGAACGCGATTCTGCGCGGGGTCGGGGGCGCGCGGGTCGCGGAGACGGAGCGGGCCTTCGAGACCGTGGTCGCGCGTATCGCCGCCTTGCAGGCGCGAGCCCGTACCGCCGGACTGCCGGTGATCCTGGTGCAGCATGACGGCGAGCCCGGCCATCGCCTCGCGGGCGGCAGCGAAGGCTGGCTCATCCGCGGCGAGCTGGCGCCGCATCCGGGCGAGGCGGTCGTGCATAAGAAAAGCTGCGACAGCTTCTTCGAGACCGACCTGGCACGGCAGCTCGCCGCGCGCGGGATCGAGCCCGGCACCGGCCGTCTCGTCATCGCCGGCTGCATGACCGAATATTGCGTCGACACCACCTGCCGGCGCGCGGTCACTCTGGGATATGACGTGACGCTCGCTGCCGACGCGCATATGACCGCCGATTCGGGCGCGCTCACCTTCGAGCAGATCATCGCGCATCATAATGCGCTCCTGGAGGGCTTCGACGCCGGGAGCAAGCTCGTGACGGTGAGGCCGGCCGCGGACATCGCGCTGTAACAATTCGCGCGGGTTGACAGATCCTGTTCCCTGCATCCTCAGTCGATAGGTTCGCCTCGCGCTGCTTTGAACGCCACGGGGGGATCGACGGTAAAAAAATTCTCCGGGAGCGACATGCAAAATACGCGCTCCGGACGACAAGGGTGTTCAATCCCGCGCCTCCTCCTTGTGACAAGAAGGCCCCCTGCGGCAGTCGGTCTCACGCACGGGATTGTGAGCGGCGCCGCAAAGTTTTCGCGGCTAGGCTTTCGACGCAGGGGGCATGAGACGAGGGAGATCGTCGTTGCAGAACCATCGCACCGGGCCGGATGAAGAACGGCCACCCCTGCCGAGTGTCGGCACAGCGCTGCTGCGCCTCGCAATCATCGGTGTCGTCTCACTGCTCGCCACCGCCGCCATCGCTCATAGCGGCGGATGGCTCCATCCCGGCAAGTCGGCGCCCGTGCGCGTCGTCGATGGTCTGGCGCAGGAGAGCGGGCTGCAAGCCGGCTTCCGGCCCAAGCATGTAAAAGGCCCCTGCCTAGCGGACATGGCCGAGAGCGATGGCCAGGGCCCGCGTGACTCCAAGGCCGGTATGTTCGATCTGGGACCGGTGCCGGTGACCGGCGGTTTCGCTCTTGCCGGCGGCCAGCCTTATCTTCCCGACACGCCGCAGACCGCGCGCGGCATGGCGCTGCGTTTCATGCCGGTGAACGGCGAAGACTCTCCCTTGACCGCAGAGAGTGGAGACGAAGGGCATGACCGGGCCGCAGCGCCTCTCTCCTTGCTCCCTCCCGCAAGGGGCGGGGCCTGAATCAGGGCGCGTCCTGCCCGATCATCGCCGGTGCTTCGGGGAGCCCGATGAGCTCGACCGCCCAGCCGAGGCAAACGGCCAGCTGCAGCCGCTGGATCCAGCGCAGGCGCGGCAATCCCGGTGGCGGCGGCAAATACGCCTTGTCGGCGAAATAGCCGGCGGCGAAAGCGAGCGCAATCTGCTGGTCGCGTTTCGGAAAGCGCAGGCCCAGCGCCCGCTCGAACAGCGCCACTGTCTCGGAAGCGGCCAGGCCGCCTTCGCCCTCGACGCTGGGGGCGAAGAACACCGTGTCGAGCACGACCGGCCCCGTCGTCACATAGGACCAGTCCAGCAGTACGGGCGCGCCGTCGGCACGGAACAGCAGATTGTCCGAGCGCAGATCGAGATGAATGAGCGACGTCGCGCGCTCCGGGGCCGGCTGCAGCAGCTCGCCCGCGGCCGACTGCAGTTCGACCAGACGGGGCAGACTCCGGTCGAACCAGCGCCGCGCCGCCGCCCGGTCGGCGAAGAGGGAGAGGAATCCCTTTTGCGCGTCGGTCGAACGCGCCAGCGCGATCCATCCGGTATCGAGATCGCTCAGATCGATCGCGAGCGAGCGATAGGCGTTGGGGCGTTGCCAGGTCATCGCCAGATCCCGCGCGCGCTCATAGAACACGGCCAGCGATTGCGCGAGGCGCTCAAGCTTGGCGGGGGACCAGGGCAGCGCCTTCTGGGCACCTTCGATGGCCTCGAGAAGGAGGAAGGTCCAGGCATCGACCTCGATCGTGCCGAGATAATCGGGCGCCAGGCCTTTGAGGACGGGTAGCGCCCGATAGCTCTCGATCTCCTGCGCCAGCGAGAGCCGGCCCTCGCGCGTCTGGCCGGGATGGGTGCCTTTGACAAAGGCGTGCCGGCCATCGGCCAGCGTCAGATGGAACGAAGCCGAGGGCGAGTAGCCGCCCCAGGCGATCTCGGCCTCGGCGACGCTGGCGCCCAAAGCGCGTTCGAGCGCAGCGACGGCCGCGGTCGGGACGTCGCTCCAGCGCGGCTTGTTCTCCCGCGCGGCCGGTGGCGCCTCGGTGAAGCGCAGCCTCACAGCCGCCGCCAGTCCTTCAGCACGCGCATCGCGGCATTGCGGCCGGGCGCGCCCGACACGCCGCCGCCCGGATGGGCGCCGGCGCCGCAGAGATAGAGCGCCTTGACCGGTGTGCGGTATTGCGCGGCATCGGGATGGGGCCTGAGCGAGAAGATCTGCCCGGGGTCGAGCTGGCCGTGATAGACGTCGCCGCCGGTGAGCCCGAACACCCGTTCGAGATCCGCAGGGCTGTAGGCGCGCCAGCCCAATACGAGCTTGCGGATATTCGGGATGTAGCGCTCGGTCGTGGCGAGGATGCCCTCGACCGCATCGCCCCGGGCCTGCTCCCAGGACCGGCCGCCCGCAAGCCGATAGGGATAATGCTGCGCCAGGATCGAGAGGATATGGCAGCCCGGCGGCGCCAGGCTCGGATCGGTCGCGGTCGGGATCACCGCATCGAGGATCGGATCGGCGGGCAGCTCGCCACGCTTGGCCGCGCGAAAGGCCTCGTCATAGGCGGCATAGCCCGAGACCATTCGGATGAAAGCGCGATGCTGGGGGCCGATCTCCTGGCCCGGTCGCGATGCGAACTCCGGCACGCCCGAGAGTGCGATATTGATTCGGAACGAGCCGGATGCCATGCGGTAGCTTTGGATGCCGGCGGCGAAATCCGGCGGCAGCCTCTGCTCGCCGACGAGACCGAGGAAGGTTCGTTTGGGATCGGCATTGGACAGAATCGCGCGGGCGCGGATGTCCTCGCCGGATTTGAGACGCACGCCGATGGCGTGGCCTTGCTCGATCAGGATGGTTTCGACCGGCGCGTTGACGCGGATCTCGGCGCCGAAGGATTGCGCGGCCTTCGCCATCGATTGCGTGACCGTGCCCATGCCGCCCTTCGGCAGATGCCAGGCCCCGCGCTCGCCCTCGACCTCGCCGATGCCCAGATGCAGCAGATTGATGGCCGAGCCCGGCTCGTCGAGCGCCACGAAGGCGCCGGCCGTGGCGGTCGCCGCATACATGGTCTTGACCGCGTCGCTGTCGAAATATTTCTCGAGAATGGTGCCCACGGGCGTCAGGAAAAGCTGCAGGAACTGATGGCGCTCGGCCGGCGAGAAGCGCTTGAGGCCACGGCCGAGCCGCAAGCCGCCGAGGAGATCGGCAAGCCCGCCGCCGGAGAGCCGCGGCGGTTCTTCGAGCATCTCGGCGCGCACCAGATCGCCCGCCTTGCGCAGCATCGCGCCCAGCCTCGCCATGGCGTCCCAGTCGCGATTCGAGAAGCGGGCGACCTCCGCGCGGTCGGCATTCTCGTCGCCGGTGAGGAGCAGCGACCTGCCATCGGCAAAGGCGCCGAAGGAGCCGCCCATGCGCAAGGTCTCGAAACCGTGGCGCCTGAGCCCGAGATCCTCGATCACTTCCGGGCGCAGCAGGCTCACCACATAGGCCGCGGCCGAATTGTGGAAGCCCGGATGGAATTCCTCGGTGAGCACGGCGCCGCCCACGACCTCGCGGCGCTCCAGCACCAGCACGCGCTTGCCGGATTTCGCGAGATAGCCCGCGGCGGTCAGGCCGTTATGGCCGGCCCCGATGACGATCGCATCCCATTTTTCGGTCACGGTCGCTCCCCTGGTCTGGACCTTCGACGGCCCCGAATGCCGTTTGAGATTAGAGCGGGTTCAAGGAAGGTCCAGAGTGCCGGACGTCACTTCTCCCGGTCGAGGCCCGCCGATCCGCCGCGCGCGCCCACCGCGCGCCAGCCGATATCGCGGCGGCAGAAGCCTTCCGGCCAGTCGATCTGGTCGACCGCCGCATAGGCGCGAGCCTGGGCCTCGGCGACCGAGCTGCCGAGCGCGCTGATACCCAGCACGCGCCCGCCATTGGCGAGGATGCGCCCGTCGGGGCTTCGCTCCGTGCCGGCATGGAACACCACCACGTCGCGCATCTGCGCGGCGCGCTCGAGGCCCTTGATCTCGGTGCCCTTCTTGTAGGGACCGGGATAGCCTTTGGCCGCCATCACCACGGTGAGCGAGGTCTCGGCCTTCCAGCGCAGATGGAACTTGGCGAGCATGCCGTCGGCCGCCGCGATCAAAGCCGGCAGCAGGTCCGACATCAGCCGCAGGCAGAGCGCCTGGCATTCGGGATCGCCGAAGCGGACATTATATTCGATCAGGCGCGGGCCCTTCGGTCCGATCATGAGGCCGGCGAAGAGCACGCCCGAGAAGGGGCGCCCCTCGGTTTCCATCGCCGCGACCGTCGGCAGGATGATGGTCTTCATCACCTCCGCCGCCATCGCCTCGGTGACCACGGGAGCCGGGGAATAGGCGCCCATGCCGCCGGTGTTGGGGCCGGTGTCGCCTTCGCCCACGGTCTTGTGGTCCTGGGCCGAGGCCAGCGGCAAAGCGGTCTTGCCGTCGACGAGGGCGAAGAAGCTCGCCTCCTCGCCGGCGAGAAACTCCTCGATCACGATCTCGGCCCCGGCGGCGCCGAACTCGCGCGCGGTCAGCATCATGTCGATCGCGGCCTCGGCCTCCCCGACCGACTGCGCCACCACCACGCCCTTGCCGGCGGCGAGCCCGTCGGCCTTGATCACGATCGGCGCCCCTTGCGCCCGCGCATAGGCCTTGGCAGGGGCGGCCTCGGTGAAGCGTTTGAACGCGCCGGTCGGGATGCCGTATTTGGCGCAAAGCTCCTTGGTGAAGGATTTGGAGCCTTCGAGGGCGGCCGCCTTGGCGGAGGGGCCGAAGGTCTTGATCCCGGCGGCGCGGAGCTTGTCGGCCAGGCCCGCCACCAGCGGCGCCTCGGGGCCGACCACGACGAAATCGATCCGGTTGTCGCGGGCGAAGGCGACCAGCTTGTCGAGCTCGTCCGCCTTGATCGGCACGCATTCTGCCTCGGACGCGATGCCGGCATTGCCCGGCGCGCAATAGAGCTTGTCGCAAAGCGGCGAGGCCGCGATCGCCCAGCACAGCGCATGCTCGCGCCCGCCCGATCCGACCACCAATATCCGCATCGCGATTCCTCCATCGTTGTTCCGAGTCGGCTGCCACCCCTCCCCCTACCCCCCTCCCGCAAGGGAAGGGGGCGGAGTTTAGCAGAACCCCCTCGCTCTATCCGCCGCCGCGCCCGAAGCTCTGAAGTAGAGCGAAGCGATCACATTAACTTAGGGGGTAGGGGGAGGGGTCGTGCAGCAACGCGCTGCCGCTCCCGCCGGCGCGGGTTCTTAGCATAGAATGGGGGCATGAGCGAAAGCCGGACCCCGGCGGGCGAGACCCGCCTGCATAACCTGCCCGAATACAGCGTCTCGGAGATCAGCCGCGCCGTGAAATCGACGCTGGAGGAGAATTTCCAGCGCATCCGCGTGCGCGGCGAGGTGTCGAAGCCGAATTATCACGGCTCGGGCCATCTCTATTTCAGCCTCAAGGACGAGGACGCGGTGATCGACGCGGTCTGCTGGCGCGGCACGGTCGGGCGGCTCAAGCTCAAGATCGAGCATGGCATGGAGCTGATCGCCACGGGCCGCATCAGCTCCTATCCGGGCAGCTCCAAATACCAGATCATCATCGACTCGGTGGAGCTGGCGGGCGAGGGCGCGCTGCTCAAGCTCCTGGAGGAGCGGCGCAAGAAGCTCGCGGCCGAGGGGCTGTTCGACGAGGCGCGCAAGAAGCCCCTGCCGATGCTCCCCGCCGTGATCGGCGTCGTCACCTCGCCGACCGGCGCCGTCATCCGCGACATCCTGCATCGCCTCGCTGATCGTTTCCCGCGGCCGGTGCTGCTCTGGCCCGTTGCGGTGCAGGGCGAGGGCGCGGCCGAGCAGGTCGCGGCCGCCATTCGCGGATTCAACGCGCTGCTGCCCGGCGGCAAAGTGCCGCGCCCCGATCTCATCATCGTCGCGCGCGGTGGCGGCAGCCTCGAGGATCTCTGGGCCTTCAACGAGGAGATCGTGGTCCGCGCGGTCGCGGCCGGCACGATCCCGCTCATTTCCGCGATCGGTCATGAAACCGACACGACCCTGATCGATTTCGTTTCCGACCGGCGGGCGCCGACGCCGACCGCGGCGGCGGAGATGGCGGTCCCCGTCCGCTCGGAGCTCATGGCGGCGATTGCCGAGAACGGTCATCGCCTCGCCCGCGCTGTCGCTCGCGACCTCGCCCATCGGCGCACGGAGGTTCAGGGCCTGGCGCGCGGCCTGCCCGAGCCGCGCCGCCTGATCGAGGAGAAGACCCAGCAGCTCGATGGCTGGATCGAGCGGCTCAAGGGGGCCGAGCGCGGATTCTTCGCCGAGCGCCAGCGTCAGGTCGCGACCCTGGCCGCACGGCTGGTGACGCCGGGCGAGATGATCCGGCGCAAATCGCAGGAGCTGGCCCATGGCGCGACCCTGCTGAAGAACGCGATGGCGGCTTTCGCCGCGAAGAAAGAACGCGGGCTCGATCGCATCGCCGCGGGGTTGCGGCCGGCGCTGGTGACCGAGCTGATCGCGCGCCGCCGCCTGGCGCTGGACGGGCTCGCCAGGCTGCTCGACGGGCTTTCCTATGAGAGCGTGCTGCAACGGGGTTTCGTGCTGGTGCGCGATGCCGCCGAGCGGCCAGTGACGCAAGCCGCGGCCGTCGCCGCCGGCATGAAGCTGACCCTCACCTTCGGCGACGGCACCGTGCCGGCGATCGCCGAAGCCGGCGGCCGAACGACCTCGCGCGCCGCAAAAGCCGCAACGCCCGCCGAATCGCCCTCTTCATCCAAACCCAAGAAAGGCGGGCCCAAGGACAGCGGCCCGCAAGGCTCACTGCTATGACATTCGACCGCTCGCGCCGGCTCTGGCTCAAAGGGAGTGCTGCGCTCGGCGCCGCCTGGGCGCTGGGCGTGCGCCGTGGGCTCGCGGCCGCGCCTGCGACGATCGAGGGGCATATGACCCAGGGTGGGCTGCTCTTTGGTCATGCCGAGCCCGGTTCTCGCGTCTGGCTCGATGGGGCCAGCATCCTGGTTTCGCCGGCGGGCGAGTTCCTGTTGGGCTTCAATCGCGATGCGCCGCCGGAGGCCAAGGTCCGGATCGAGCATGCCGATCATTCGGTCGAAGAGCGAACCCTCGCGATCACGCAGCGCACCTATGAGGAGCAGCGGATCAATGGGCTGCCGCAGAACACGGTGACGCCCAACGCCGACGAGCAGGCCAAGATCGCGGCCGACCAGGAGAAGATCAACGTCGCGCGGATTCCGCAATCGACGGTCGCCTGGTACGCGCATGGCTTCGACTGGCCGGCGCTGGGTCCGATCTCCGGCGTCTATGGCTCGGTGCGGATTCTGAACGGCGTGCCGCGCAATCCGCATTACGGCGTCGATGTTGCCGCGCCCGAAGGCACGCCGGTCAAGAGCCCGGCCGACGGCATCGTCCGGCTCGCCGAGACCGGCATGCTGCTCACCGGCGGCACCGTCATCATCGAGCATGGCCAGGGCCTGACCTCGATCCTGATCCATATGTCGGCGGTGCTGGCGCATCCCGGCTTGTTCGTTTCCAAAGGCACCGTCATCGGCCGCATCGGCCATACCGGCCGCGCCACGGGTCCGCATGTCCATTGGGGCATGAACTGGCGCGATGTGAAGCTCGATCCGCAGCTGCTGGTGCTGCCCATGCCGGCGAGTGCCGCGATGGTGAGTTCCTCGAAGACACCGACCGCGACCGGCGAATGACGGCGGCCGTGTCAGCGCGTGAGGACGGGTTTCAGTAATTGGTCCAGCGCCGCTTCATCCTCGAAGCGCAGCAGGATATCGAGCGGCGTCAACCCGGCACGGAAGTCGGGATGGACGCGCACCCAGTCCTTGCGGGTGGTGAGCAGACCGGCGTTGAGCGCGCTCGCGTCGGCGCGGAGCCGGTCGAGCTCCTTCTCGCTGTAGCGGTGATGGTCGGGGAACTCGCGCCAGCCCGCGAGATCGAGCCCCATCTCCTCGATCGTGCGGCGGAATTTCTCCGGCGCGCCCAGGCCGCAAAAGGCGAACCAGCGCCGGCCCTTCACATTCTGGGGATGGGTCGGCTCGATCCGCGCTTTCAGCAGCGGCAGGCCTGCCGGCAGGCGCTGTGCGACGCCGGCCTCGTCCGGGCCGATGATGACGGCGAGCTGGCAGCGGGCTGCGGCCTTCGCCACCGGCTCGCGCAAAGGCCCCGCCGGCAATTGCCAGCCATTGCCGAAGCCCGAGATGCCGTCGACCGTCAGGATGGAGAAATCCTTGGCGATCGTGCCGTTCTGCAGCCCGTCATCGAGCAGCACGACTTCAGCGCCATCCTGCGCCGCGGCCGCCACGCCGGCGGCGCGGTTGCGCGCCAGCCAGACCGGCGAGGATTGCGTCAGCACCAGGGTTTCGTCGCCGACCTCGGTCGCCAGATGGCGCGCCGGGTCGACCCGCAAGGGTCCGCGCTCGCTGCCGCCATAGCCGCGCGTGACGATATGAACCCGCCGCCCCTGCTGGCGCAGCCGCTGGGCCAGCGCAAAAGTGAGAGGCGTCTTGCCGGCGCCCCCCACGGTCGCGGCCCCCACGCAGATCACGGGCACCCGCGCGCGATGCGGCTTGGCACCGGCCTGACGAAGGAGAAATCCCAGGCGATAGAGGACGGCGGCGGGTGCCAGCAGCGCCGGAAGGATGATCGATGCGCCGCGCCGCCAGAATCTAGGGGATGACATGAGGGTCCTTCGCGGTTTCGAGCGCCCGCAGGATCGGCGCCAGGGCGACGAGGCTGCGATCGAGAACTTGCGCCTCGGCCTGTGCGAAACGCTGGGCTGTCGAAGCGAGTTCCGAACGCGCGGCGGGATCGCCGAGCAGGGAGATCGCCTGCGACGCCAGGCTTCCCGCGTCGGGCAGGATCCGGCAGCCGCCCGCTTCCGCCAGGCGCCCATAGAGATCGGCGAAATTGCCGATATGGGGGCCGGTCAGGATCGCGCGGCCCACCAGCGCCGGCTCGATCGGATTATGGCCGCCCTTGTCGACGAGCGATCCGCCCATGATCACGAGATCCGCCAGCCGGAACCACAGCCCCATCTCGCCCAGACTGTCGGCGAGATAGATCCGGTCCTTGGGGCCGGGCAACCCGCCCAGGGAGCGGCGGCGCAGCTTGCCGCCCAAGGCCAGCAGCGGTCGCAATTCCGGGAGAAGGATGTCGCCCCGGGTCGGATGGCGCGGCGCCACCAGCAGCAGCGGCGCGATCTCGCCGGTCAGATGCGGCGCCAAGGCCATCGCAACCAACTGCTCCTCCGGATCATGACTGCTGGCCAGCAGGATGACCGGGCGCCCGGCGATGGAGGCCTTGAACCGCGCGAACTCCGTTTCGTCGCAGGCCGGCATGGCGGCCGCGGCCTTGAGATTGCCGGTGGCGACGGCATGGCGCGCGCCCAGGCTCGCGAAGCGTTGCCGTTGCGTCTCGTCGATGGCGGCGATCACGGTGAAGGAACCGAGGAGCTGGCGGGCGAAGCCGCGCAACCAGCGCCAGCGCCGGAAGGAGCGTTCGGAGAGCCGGCCATTGACCAGCGCCAGGGGCAGGGCCCGCGCCTTGGCGGCCAGCAGCAGATTGGGCCAGAGCTCGGAATCGACGATCACGCCGGCATCGGGCCGCCAGTGGTCGAGAAAGCACTCGACCCAGGCCCGGCGGTCCAGCGGCAGATATTGCTGGATGGCGCCCGGCGGCAGCGACGTCGCGAGCAAGGCCGCGGCGCTCATCGTGCCGCAGGTGACGAGCAGCTGCAACCCGGGCCGGCGTTGGCGCAGGGCCGCGATCAAGGGCAGCAGCGACTGGGTCTCGCCGATGCTGGCGCCATGCAGCCAGAGCAAGGTCCCGGCAGGCCGCGCGACCCGCGTCTCGCCCCTGCGTTCGCCAAGCCGGCTCTTGTCTTCCTTGCCGAGGGTGGCGCGATGCTCGAGATGGCGATCGAGCCAGGGGCCGGCGAGATCGGTTGCGGCACGATAGAGGGTTACGATCATCGGGCGGGCTCCGCGATGGCGGGAGATGCTGCCGGCTCGATCGGGGCATGGCCCATGCGCCGGTCGCAGTCGGCGGAAAGCTCGTTGAGCGCCCGTTCGAGCGCCAGGCGCGCGGCTTCGATCGTGGCCACATCGGCATCGCGCGGCACCCGGATCGGCGCGCCGACGCGATAGATGCCGCGCCCGAAGGGCAGAGGCAGGAGGAAGCGGTCCCAGGAGCCGAAGACATGCCGGCGGCTGGTGGCGACGGCGCTGGGCAGGATCGGCACCCCGGTCAGGGCCGCGAGATGGATCGTGCCGGCGGCCGCCTGCATGCGCGGTCCCCGCGGCCCGTCGGGGGCGATCGAGACGATGCCGCCCCTGCTCAATTGAGCCCGGCATTGAAGCATTGCCGCCTCGCCGCCGCGCCGGGTCGAGCCGTCGACGATGGAAAGCCCCAGGCGCTCGATCATGCGGGCCACCAGACGGCCGTCGCGATGGGTGGAGATCAGCACCGCGGCCGCGCGCGCCTCGCGATGGCAGAGCGGCATCATGGCGAGGCGCCCATGCCAGAAGCAGAAGATGACGGGCTTGCCCTCGGCCCTGAGGGCTTCGAGCGTGCCGAAACCTTCGCGTTGCCAGCGCGTGGTCCAGCCGACGATGCGGATATAGAGCGCAAGGAAACACGCAAGGGGCACCTGGATCAGTTCCGAAGCCAGCAGCCGGCGGGAGATTCGCATCGTGCGGGGCTCAGCCTTGGGCCTGGCGCCGGCGCTCGGCCGGCAAGGGCTCGGACGCCGGTCCATCGTCGGCGTCGACCGTCGTGTCGCGGAACTGCAGCGCATGGAGCCGCGCGTAAGTCCCGCCCAGCGCCAGGAGCTCCGGATGCGGGCCGGTCTCGACCACGCGGCCCTGGTCCAGCACATAGATGCGGTCGGCGGCGGCGACCGTCGCCAGCCGATGGGCGATCACCAGCGTGGTGCGCCCGCGCATCAGCCGGGCCAGCGCCGTCTGTACGGCGCGTTCGCTTTCAGGGTCGAGATTCGAGGTGGCTTCGTCGAGCAGCAGGATCGGGGCATTGCGCAGCATGGCGCGCGCGATGGCGATGCGCTGGCGCTGGCCGCCGGAAAGCTTGGCGCCGCGCGGGCCCACCATCATGTCGAGCCCCTGCGGCAAGGTCTCGATGAACTCCCAGGCCTGGGCCGCGCGCGCCGCCTCAATCACCTCGGCCTCCGAGGCCTCGGGCCGGCCATAGAGGATGTTGGCGCGGATGCTGTCGTCGAACAGCAGCACATCCTGGCTGACCAGCGCGATCGACCGGCGCAGCGAGGCCAGGGTCAGCTCGCGGACATCCTGCCCGTCGAGCGTGACGCGGCCCGATTGCGGATCGAAGAAGCGCGGGATCAGATTGAACACCGTGGATTTGCCGGCGCCGGAGGGTCCCACCAGCGCAATGGTGGCACCCGCCGGTACGTCGATATCGACGCCGGCAAGCGCCGGCCTCTCGGCAGCACCTTCATAGGCGAAGCCGACCTGCTCGAGGCGGATGGCGCCGCCTTGCAGGTTGAGCGGCCTGGCGCCGGGGCGGTCGACGATGGCCGGTTCCAGGTCAATCATGGCGAAGATGCGATCGGCGGCGGCGAGGCCTGCCTGCATCGCGGCGTTGAGATTGGCGAGACGCTTCAGCGGCTCATAGGCCAGGAGCAGCGCGGTGATGAAGGAGAAGAAGGTCCCGGGCGTGCGCAGGCCCGCGATCACCTGATGGCCGCCATAGAGCATGACGGCGACGATCGCGAGGCCGCCCAGCACCTCCATCACGGGCTGCAGTGCCGAGCGGCTGCGTCCCGATTTGAGCTGCAGCTGGAACAGGCGATCGACCGCTTCGTCGGCGCGCGCGATCTCGGTCCGCTCCATGCCATAGGCCTTGACCTGGCGGGCACCATGGAAGACCTCGTCGAGGAGCGTGGCGAGGCCGCCGGTCTGCTGCTGCGTCCCGCGGGCGAGCCGGCGCACCCGCCGCCCCACGCGCGCGATCGGCAGCACGGCCAGCGGAAAGGCGACGAAGGCGATCAGCGCCAGCAGCCAATCCTGGTAGAACATCAAGGCGACCAGCCCGACCAGGGTCAGCGCATCCTTGCCGACATTGGTCAGGAGCGTGGAGAGCGCGTCGCGCAGCTGCGCGCAGTCATTGATGACGCGCGCGATCAGATCGCCGGGCGAGCGGTCATGGAAGAAGACCAGATCGGCACCGACCACATGGCGGAACAGGCGCTTCTGCAGGCCCGATACGATGGCGAGACCCATGCGGGTCATCAGCACCGACTGGCCGAAGCTGGCGAAACCCTTGACGACGAAGATGGCGAAGGTGCCGGCCGCGACCATCTGCAGGGCCGCCATGTCGCGCGCGCCGAAGACACGGTCGAGGATGGCCTGCATCTGCCAGGCAAGGGCCGCGGTCGTGGCCGAGACGATCGCCATGCAGATCAGCGCTGCGATCAGCCGCGGCAACTCGGGCCGGACATGATCGGCCAGGAGACGGCGCATGGGCGAGGCGGGCGCCTTGCCGGCCTTGGGCAGGGCTGAGGGGGAAGAATCGGTCGGGTTCTTCATACGGCCGGCAGGATAGCACGGCCTCTGGAAGGTTCTGACCGCCCGATTTTCGTCAGTTAAGGAGATCCGGCGCGTCGCCCGGCCGTTCCTGCGCCGCGACAGAGCCCTTGAGCGGCGCCAGGTTGGCCAGGAAATCGCGTGCCGACCGGGCCCAGGAGAATCGCATCGCATAGGCCCGGCAATGGGCCGGATCGATCTTGCGCGCGGCCTCGATCGCCTTGCCCAGATCCTCGTCGAGCACGCCGGCGCCGCCGTCGGCGATCACCTCGTTGGGGCCCGTGACCGGAAAGGCCGCGACGGGCACGCCCGCCGCCAGCGATTCCATCATCACCAGACCCAGCGTGTCGGTGCGGCTGGGGAACACGAAGACGTCGGCGGCGGCATAGTACTTCGCCAGTTCCTCGCCCTGCTTGACGCCGACAAAATGAACCGCGGGGAACTGCTTCTGCAGCCGGGCGCGTTCCGGCCCGTCGCCCACCACCAGCTTGCTGCCGGGCAGGTCGAGCCTGAGGAAGGCTTCCAGGTTCTTCTCGATCGTGACCCGCCCGACATTGAGATGGATCGGCCGCGGCAGATCGAGAAAGCCCTTTTCGCGCGGACGGAAGAGCTCGGCGTCGGTGCCCGCCTGCCAGAGCCTGAGATTGTTGCCGAAGCCCCGTGCCTTCAACTCATCGATGATGCCGTCGCTCGGGACCATGAGGCAGCGCGAGATCTTGTGGAATACATGCAGCGTGGCGAAGGTCTTCGCCATCGGCACGCCGAAGCGCGCCTGCATATATTCGGGCGACTTCGTCACATAGGAACTGGTGAAGGGGATGTTCCGGCGCCCCAGGATGTTCCGGGCGGCGACGCCGACCGGCCCCGCGGTCCAGAGATGGATCGCGTCGGGTCGGGCCGCCAGCATCATCGGGCCGATGGTCTTTTCCGGCGAGAGCGCCACGATCACTTCGGAATCGCCCGGGAAGGGGATCGTCTGGAATCGCCGCGGGCCGATCACCACGACCTCATGGCCCATGATCTCGAGCTGCCGGTCGATCTGCTCGATCATGCGCACCGTCCCATTGACGGTCGGGTGCCAGAGATCCGTTACGGCGAGGATTCGCAAAAGCACACACTCTCGAGGCTGATGAGAGGAAGAGGCCGGATATCCGTTCGCAGCGGGCGCATCTTAGCCATCTGTGGTCGGGCCTGCCATGGCGGGCGCCGGTCCTTAACCATGGATGTCCGAGCCTTAATGTTTTGTTGCGAGCAGTTCCCGGAAACGATGCGCGGATCTTTCCCAACTGAAGGCCAGGGCATGGTTGCGGGCTCGTTCGCGAGGAATGGCCAGGGCGCCTTCAACGGCGCGACCCAGATCCTCGTCGAGCACGCCGGCGCCACTATCGGCAATGATGTCCCGGGGACCCGCAACAGGAAAGGCCGCGACTGGAAGGCCCGAGGCCAGCGCCTCCAGAATCACCAGGCCGAAAGTGTCGGCCCTGCTCGGAAAGACGAACAGGTCGGCGCTGGCATAGAACCTCGCCAGCGCTTCGCCTTCCTGCGTCCCCGGGAACAGCACTCGAGGATAGCGCTGCTTGAATTCCTCGAGCATGGGGCCCGCGCCGATCATGATCTTGCTGCCGGGCAGGTCGAGGTCGAGAAAGGCCCCCAGGTTCTTCTCCGCCGAAATTCGGGCGACGCAAAGGTGGATCGGACGAGGCAAGTCGAGCGGCGCGCGCCACCGCGGATGAAATCGCTCGGTGTCGACGCCGAAGGGCCAGACATGGAGGTTCTGAAAGCCTCTCGCCTTCAGCTCCCCGGCGATACTGTCGGTCGGCACCAGGACGCGGGTCGAGGGAATGTGGAACTGGCGCAATTTCGCAAAGAGCGGCTCCGGCGACGTCCCGAAGCTCATCTGGGCGAACTCCGGCAGCTTTGTCAGATAAGAGCTGGTGAAGGAGCGACGCTTCTTGAGGCACCACCTGCGAGCGGCGAAACCCACGGTCCCCTCGGTCGCGATATGAAGGGCCTCGGGCGCAAACGCTTCGATCATGGGTCCGATGGTTGCCACGACATTGTCGGCAAGGCGGACGGTGGGACCGAGGAAAGACGGGCTGGTCTGGAAGCGATCGGGCCCCACGACCTCGACCGTCTCGCCTTGCGCCTGCAATTCGGCCACCAGGCTGTGAAGCATCCGCTCCACCCCATGATGCATCGGCAGCCAGAGATCGGTGGCGATGAGGATGCGCAAGGGGCGCCGACCCGCTTCAGGAGATGACGATCGAGACTGTGACCATCGATGCTAGCAGTCCCGGCGGATGGGGGAACATAATCCTTTCGGAGGTGGCTATATCAAACTCGGGTCGAGGGTGAAGAGCTCCTGGGCCCGGCTGACGCCCCGCAGCGCGTAGCGGCCGACCGAGACGAGATCGGCCCGTTCGGCCGCCGGTGCCGCCGCCGCGAAGGCATCGGACAGCAGGACGCTGCGGTCGACCTGGCGGCACATCGAGGCGATCCGGCTGACCTCGTTGACGGCCGGCCCGACCACGGTGAAATCGAGCCGTTCGTCGCTGCCGATATTGCCATAAAAGACTTCGCCGATATGGAGGCCGAGATAGACCGAGGTCACCGGGCGGTTCTCGGCCGCGCGGCGCTGGTTGAGCGCCATGAGATTGCGCCGCAGGCTTTGGGCGGCGCGCAGCGCGCTGCGGCAGGCGTCCCCCGGGTCCTCGGCCTTGAAGATGGCCAGCGTGCCGTCGCCGATCAGTTTCAGCACGTCGCCGCCGGCCTCATGGATCGCGGCGATGACCAGCTCCGCATAGTCGTTGAGGAAGGGAATGATCTCGGCCGGTGCGGCGCTGTCGGCGATCGCCGTATAGCTGTGCAGATCGGAAAACCAGAGCACCGCGCTGATCCGGTCGGCGACGCCGCGGGAAATGCGGCCGCTCAGCACGCGCAGGCCCGCATCGCGACCGAGATAGACCTCGACCAGCGTGCTGGCGATCCGGGCCAGGGATCCGCATTTGATCGCGAGCGCCAGCGCCGGCACGAGACGGCGCAGGGCCACGAGATCATCCGCCTCGAAGCCTCCGGGCCGGCGCGTGACCCAGGAGGAATAGACGCAATCCATGCCGCCGATGAAACCGTCGCGGGCAAGCCGATGGATCATGGCGACATAATCCGTGTGACCCTCGGCCTTCAGCGTGTCGAGCATCGAGAAATCCGTGGGCTCGCCATGGCCGATCCGGCGGCGAACCTCGTCGGTATCCGTCGTCAGCAGGTGGTGGAAGGCGGTCCTCTGCCAATCGGCCGCCGCCGCCCCCTCATCGGTGCGGCCATATTCCACGAGGCTCTTCTCTTCGATGCCGTCGTTGCGCCAGCGAAAGGCGCAACCCTCATAGATCGGGTGCAGCGTGTCGATGAGGGCGATGGCGCGGGAAAGCTCCAGCCCCGCCGCCTGGCAGCGCTCGCAGAAGCCCTGCAGCAACGCGTCTTCCGCGGTGCCGGCGAGGCCGCCGGCAATGAGCCACGCCTTGATTCGATGGAGGTCGCTGTCGTCCATAAGCCCATTCTGCGGCAATCGCGGGCGGCGACCAGCGAAAAATCTCCGTTCATGGCTTTCCTCTCCACCACGAAGTGGGGGAGAGATGCTATGGGGCGGGCGGAGAGGAAAGAAGACCGACCCTCACGCCGCGAGATTGCCCAGGAACTGGCGGGCGGAGGCGGCCCAGGAATATTCCAGGGCCAGGTCGCGGCAGCGCACCGGATCGATCGCGCGGGCCGCTTCGACCGCCTTGCCCAGGTCGAGATCGAGGGCGCCGGCGCCGCTGCCATTGATCACGTCGAGTGGGCCCGGCACGGGATAGGCCGCGACCGGGAGGCCCGAGGCGAGGGCTTCCAGCAGCACGAGGCCGAAGGTGTCGGTGCGGCTGGGGAAGACGAAGAGGTCGGCCGCCGCGTAGTAGCGCGCCAGCTCCTCGCCATGCTTCTCGCCGGCGAAATGCGCATCCGGGTAGGCCCGCTTCAACTCATGCAGCTGCGGCCCGTCGCCCACCACCAGCTTGCTGCCGGGCAGATCGAGCTCGAGGAAGGCCTCGATGTTCTTCTCGACGGCGACGCGGCCGACATAGAGATGGATCGGCCGCGGCAGGTTGAGGAATTCCTTCTCGCGCGGCCGGAACATCTCGGTATCGACGCCGCGCGACCAGCGCCGGATATTGTGGAAGCCATGCGCGATCAGCTCGTTGGCGATGCTGTCGGTCGCCACCATCACGCTGGTCGAGGGCGCATGGAAGCGGCGCACCACGGCATAGCTCCAGGCCAGCGGCACCGCGCAGCGCGCGCGCACATATTCCGGGAACTTGGTGTGGTAGGCGGTGGTGAAGGGATGGTCGTGGCGCAGGCACCAGCCCCGCGCCGCCCGGCCGATCGGGCCTTCGGTCGAGATATGGATGCAGTCCGGGCGGAAATTCTCGATCGTGCGTGCGACGCGCCGGCCCGGCATCAGCGCCAGGCGAATCTCGGGATAGGTGGGGCAGGGCACCGTGCGGAAGCGGTCGGGCCCGACCACCTCGAGTTGGTGGCCTTGCGCTTCCAACTCATGGGTGACGCGGCCCAGCGTGCGCACCACGCCATTGACCTGGGGGCGCCAGGCGTCGGTCGCAATGAGGATGCGAAGGGAACGTGTGAGGGGTGGGTGCAATTCGCCGATCCGCCGCATCATGCCAGTTCGAGCATGGAGGCCTGCCGGACCTCGGCCCAATTGACGATCTCGAGCCGCCCGTCCCAATGCTCCACCAGCGCGGTGCAGCTCTCGACCCAGTCGCCATCATTGCAATAGAGCACGCCGTCGATGGTGCGGATCTCGGCCTTGTGGATATGGCCGCAGACGACGCCATCGACGCCGCGCCGGCGCGCTTCCTCGGCGACCGCGCGCTCGAAATCGTCGATATATTTGACCGCGTCCTTGACGCGCTGCTTGAGATAGGCCGAGAGCGACCAGTAGGGATAGCCCATCTGACGGCGCGCGATATTGAACCAGTGATTGGCGCGCAGCATCCAGTTGTAGGCCCAGTCGCCCATCAGCGCCAACCACTTGGCATATTTCACGATGCCGTCGAAATCGTCGCCATGGATGACCAGCAGCTTCCGGCCATCGGCGGTCTCGTGCATCGTCTCGTTCAGCACGGTGATGCCGCCGAACTGCAGCTCGGAATAGTCGCGCAAGGGCTCGTCGTGATTGCCCGGGACATAGATGACGCGCGTCCCTTTGCGCGCCTTGCGCAGGATCTTCTGCACCACATCGTTATGACTCTGACGCCAATACCAGGCGCGCCGGAGGCGCCAGCAATCGATGATGTCGCCGACGAGGTAGAGGAATTCCGATTCGTTATGTCTGAGAAAATCGACCAGGAACTCGGCTTTGCATCCGCGGGTGCCGAGATGGATATCCGAGATGAAAATCGCGCGATAACGATGCGACGCGCGCGCTTGATTCATGAGCGACTCTCGGTTCCTAAGCGTCTGGTCAACGAATCACGTTTCTCTTTCTGTCGCATGCCTCTACCGCTTTATCTTCTGGCATTACAAGAAAGAACCTGTATATTGCGCGCCGCTCCAATAAAAATTCACCACTGCGTCATAAATCATCAATAGAACTGACTCGAACACCCGGATTGTGACCCCGCGATGACATTGGCAGCTCCCCTCGCAAGCAGCATCGACAGCAACGATCGGACGCTGCTGGTGATTTTCAACCCGACCGCGGGCGGACGCCGCCGGCGCCGTCTCGACGCGGCGCTGGCGGCGCTCGAGCATCGCGGCTGGGATTGCGAGTTGCTGGAGACGCAGGCGCGCGGCGATGCCGAGGCCCTGGCGCAGAGTGCCTCGAGCGATTCGAAGGCGACGCGGCTGCTGATCGCGGGCGGCGACGGGACCATCAACGAGGCGGTCAATGGCGCGCTCAAGGCGGGCGCGCGGCTGCCGGTCGGGATCATCCCGCTGGGCACCGCCAATGTGCTGGCGGCCGAGCTGGGCATGATGGATATGGGCGAGGCGGTCGACGCGGCCGCCGCGGGCGTCATGCGGACGATCTGGCCCGGCATCGCCAATGGCCGGCACTTCGTGATGATGGCGGGGGCCGGCTTCGACGCCCATGTGGTCGCCAATGTCGATGGCGCGCTCAAGAAGAAGATCGGCAAGCTCGCCTATGTCGCGACCATGATCCGTCTCGCCTTCCGCTTTCCCTTCCCGCTCTATCGCGTGCGGATCGACGGGGTGTGGCATGAGGCCGCCTCGGTCGTGGTCTCGAAGGGCCATTACTACGGCGGCCGCTTCGTGCTGGCACCGCAGGCACGGCTCGACAAGCCCGAGTTCCAGGTCTGCCTCTTCACCAAGGGTGGACGCTGGAACCTGATCCGCTATGCGCTGGCGTTGCCGCTGGGTCTGTTGCCGAAGCTGAAGGACATCAAGCTGATCGCCGCGCGCGAGGTCCTGATCGAGGGACCGGAGAACGATCCGGTGCAGGGCGACGGCGACGTGATCGCGCATCTGCCGGTGACGATCCGCCTGGCAGAGAAGCCGCTGACGGTGATGGTGCCGCCGGCGCGGGGCTAGTCTCGCGAGGTTTCTATCGACCTCGCTGCTGATGATCCCTATTTCCCCGCGATCGTCATTCCGTCGACGCGCGTGGTCGGCGCGTCGGTGCCGTATTCGAACTCGAGGTCGTTCGCGGGCTCGAGATTCAGGAACATGTCCTTGAGATTGCCGGCGATGGTGACCTCGCTCACCGGATAGGCGATTTCGCCCTTCTCGATCCAGAAGCCCGAGGCGCCGCGGCTGTAATCGCCGGTGAGGCCGTTGACGCCGAAGCCCATCAGGTCGGTGACGAAGAAGCCGCGATTGATGTCGCCGATGAGCTGAGCCGGCGTTTTCTCGCCGGGGCTCAGGCTGAGATTGGTGGGCGAGGGCGAGGGCGGCGAGGAGGTGCCGCGCGAGCCATGGCC